>CAYLZU010000623.1:0-1508 GCA_964388005.1 uncultured Burkholderiaceae bacterium | reverse complement strand
GTACTGCGCCACCCGGCTTTCGATCACCTCCCAGCCGGCGATGACCACGATCACGGTGATGAACGCGGTCAGGATCACGAACCACACCGACAGGCCGTCCACCCCGAGGTGGTAGTGCGCGTTCAGCCGCTCGATCCAGACCGAGCGCTCGACGAACTGCAGCCCGGCCTGCGCGGCGTCGAAGCCGGCGTACAGCGGCAGGGTCACCAGCAGGCCGAGCAGGCTGCCGACGAGCGCAACGGTGCGCACGACGCCGGCGTTCTCGTCGCGGCCGGCGCCGAGGATCAGCAGGCCGAAGAGGATCGGCAGCCAGATCGCCAGGCTCAGCCAGGGAAGCGTGCTCTGCATGTCTTGTGTGCCGTCAGCGCGCCGCGAGCACGTAGGGAAGGGTCAGGTAGAAGAACAGCACGATCGCCACGCCGGCGAGCATCGCGAAGGCGTAGTGATAGATGTAGCCGGACTGCAGGTGGCGGATCACCGCCGCCACCCAGCCGACCAGGCGGGCGGATCCGTTGACGGCGATGCCGTCGATGAGCGCCTGGTCGCCGCCCTTCCACAGGCCGCGGCCGATCAGCCGCGCGCCGCCGGCGAAGACGATCTCGTTGAAGCGGTCCAGGTAGTACTTGTTCTCCAGCAGCGCGTGGATCGCGGCGAACCGGCGCGCGATCGCCTGCGGGATGTCGGGCCGCTTCAGATAGAAGTACCAGGCGAGCGCCACCCCGGCCACCGCCAGCCAGAACGGAGCCGTCACCAGACCGTGCAGCGCCATGTGCCACGGCCGCTCGTTGACCGAGCCGAACGACTGCCACATCTCGGCGAGGGCGCGCATCTCGGGGTGCCTGACGCCATCGACGAAGATCGCGCCGTCGAAAAAGGTGCCGAACAGGAACATGCCGATCGACACGAAGCCGATCACCACCGACGGGATCGCCAGCAGAATGAGCGGCAGCGTCACCACCGCCGGCGATTCGTGCGGCTTCTCGCCCGGCGCCAGGCCGTGGTGGTGGTCGGACGACGGCTCCTCGTCGTCGTGGTCGCCGTGGTGGTCGTGCGTTCTGCCGAAGCGCTCCTCGCCGTGGAAGGCGAGGAAGTACATGCGGAACGAGTAGAAGGCGGTAACGAAGACGCCGAGGGTGACGGCGAACCAGGCGAAGGTCGCGCCGGGCAGGCCGGCCTCGCGCGCCGCCTCGGCGGCGACGATGATGCTGTCCTTCGAGTAGAAGCCGGAGAACAGCGGCGTCCCGATCAGCGCCAGCGAGCCGACCAGCGACGTGATCCAGGTCACCGGCATGTACTTGCGCAGCCCGCCCATGTTGCGCAGGTCCTGGTCGTGGTGCAGGCCGATGATCACGCTGCCGGCGGCGAGGAACAGCAGCGCCTTGAAGAAAGCGTGCGTCATCAGGTGGAAGATCGCCACCGAGTAGGCGGAGGCGCCGAGCGCGACCGTCATGTACCCGAGCTGCGACAGCGTCGAGTAGGCGACCACGCGCTTGATGTCGTTCTGCACG
>CAYLZU010000622.1:0-1515 GCA_964388005.1 uncultured Burkholderiaceae bacterium | reverse complement strand
TGCACGGTGTAGCTGGTGGCGGGGTAGGACAGCAGGAACAGGCAGATCCAGCTCACCCACATCACCCACCAGGTGACGCGGTGCGCGCCCCACTTGTCCGACATCCAGCCGCCGATGGCGCGCAGCACGCCGCCGGGCAGCGAGAAGCAGGCCGCCAGCAGCGCCGCGACGCGGATGTCGAGGCCGAACTCGCCGACGTAGTACTGCACCATCCACAGGCTCAGCGCCACGTAGCCGCCGAAGACGATCGAGTAGTACTGGCTGTACTTCCACACCTTGGGGTCGGCCAGCACTTCGAGCTGGCGCCGGTAGGTGATGTGGCCGGGGGTCAGGTGCTTCGGGTCGCTGTAGGTGAAGAACCAGAAGCTCAGCGCCATGATCAGCATCGACACCGCGTAGACCTTCGGCACCATGGTCCAGCCGTAGGCCACCACCAGCGCCGGGGCGACGAACTTGGTCACCGCCGCGCCCGAGTTGCCGGCGCCGAAGATGCCCATCGCCAGGCCCTGGCGGTCGCGCTCGAACCAGCGCGCGACGTACGGCGTGCCGACCGAGAACGAGCCGCCGGCCAGCCCCACGAACAGGCCGATCACCAGGAAGTGCCAGAACGCGGTGGCGTAGGTCATCAGCCAGATCGGCACCACGGTGGCGATCATCAGCGCGAAGAAGACGATCCGGCCGCCGAACTTGTCGGTCCACATGCCCAGCGGCACGCGGATCAGCGAACCGGTGAGCACCGGGGTGGCGGTGAGCAGGCCGAACTGGGTGGCGTTCAGCCCCAGTTCCTTCTTGATCGGGATGCCGATCACCGCGAACATCATCCACACCGCGAAGCACACCGTGAACGCGAGCGTGCTCATGATCACCACCGACCACTGCTTGGTCTTCAGTCCGGGGTCGGCCCGTGTACTGCCCGCGCTGGCTGCGGCCATCTGGTTCCTCCGTTGGCATCGATCCGCTGGTCGGGCGCCACCGTAGGCGTCGGGGTCCTGCGATTGGATGATTCAGATCAAGGCCGCCCGGCGCCTTGAGCCACGGAGGAAGGCGGCGCTATCGCTTTCGAGGTAGAAGGGCGGCGACGATCGGGGCAGCCGGGTTGACGTGAGTCAGCGGCGGGGCCATGCCGGCCGGTATCGTTGCGTCACCGAATCGGCTTGACGGAGCGAGCGGGTGAACGTGCTGCAGCGGATGTGGACGCAGTCGATCCTGGTGCGGGTCGGCGTGGCGCTGGGCGTGGTGACGCTGATCGCGCTGGCGGTGATCCTCGTCGCCACCGTGTTCACCGAGCAGTCCACCGGCAAGGCGGGCGCCATCAACGTCGCCGGATCGCTGCGCATGCAGTCGTACTCGACGGCGGCGCGCATCGCCAGCCTGCCGGCCGCTCCCGGCGACGGCAAGACGGCGGCCTACGAGGCCATCGACGGCTTCGAGGCCCGGCTGCGCAGCCCGATGCTGGTCGATGCGCTGCCGAAGGATGCCGACTCCGAACTGCGCCGCTCCTACGACGGCATCGTC
>CAYLZU010000621.1:0-1520 GCA_964388005.1 uncultured Burkholderiaceae bacterium | reverse complement strand
GAGCCTGATCGGCGTGCTGCTGTTCATCGGCGCCACCGGCAAGTCGGCGCAGATCCCGCTGCACGTGTGGCTGCCCGACGCGATGGCCGGCCCCACACCCGTCTCGGCCCTGATCCACGCGGCGACGATGGTCACCGCCGGTGTCTACCTGGTGGCGCGGATGTCGGGCATCTACGTGCACGCCGAGTTCGCCTCCAGCGTGGTGGCCACCGTCGGCGTGCTGACCGCCTTCTTCGCCGCCACGATCGCGCTGGTGCAGACCGACATCAAGCGCGTGCTGGCGTACTCGACGATCTCGCAGCTCGGGTTCATGTTCCTCGCCGCCGGAGTCGGCGCCTACGGGGTGGCGATCTTCCACGTCGTCACCCACGCCTTCTTCAAGGCCTGTCTGTTCCTCGGCGCCGGCAGCGTGATCCACGCCATGAGCGGCGAGCAGGACATCCGCAAGATGGGCGCGCTGGCGAGGAAGATCCCGATCACCTTCGCCACCTTCGCCGTCTCCACGGCAGCGATCGCCGGCCTGCCGCCGCTGTCGGGCTTCTTCTCCAAGGATGAGATCCTGTGGTTCGCCTACGGCAGCCACTTCGGCGGTTCGGGCTGGCTGCTGGCGTTCGCCTCGGCCACGGCGCTGATGACGGCGTTCTACATGTTCCGGCTGCTGTGGCTGACGTTCTTCGGCAGCCCGCGCATGGACGAGGAGGTGGCGCACCACATCCACGAGTCGCCGTGGTCGATGACCGGCGTCCTGGTGGTGCTGGCGCTGCTGGCGGCCTTCGGCGGCTTCTTCTCGATCCCGCACTTCCTCGAGCCGCTGCTGCCGCTGCCGGCGATCCGGCCGGAGGCGGCTTCGTTCCACGGCCCGCTGGTCGCGATCGCCATCGGCCTCGGCGTCGGCGGGCTGCTGCTGGCGGCGTACTTCTACGGCAACGACGCCAAACGGGCGGCGGCGCTGAAGCCCAGCTTCGAGCCGATCCACAAGCTGCTGACCGGCAAGTACTACATCGACGAACTGTACGAGGCGGTGCTCGGCCGGCCCCTCGCCTGGATCTCCGAGAAGATCTTCCTGCGCATCGGCGACCGGTTCCTGATCGACGGCACGCTCGACGGGCTGGCCGCGCTGGCGAGCCGCGGCGCCGGAAGACTGTCGAGCCTCCAGACCGGCAACCTGCACCTGTACACGTTCCTGGTGCTGGCCGGAATCGTCGGCGCGCTGATCTGGAGCTGGCATGGCTGACGCCGTCCTGCTGAACGTCGTGCTCTACCTGCCGCTGCTCGGCATCGCGCTCGTCGTTGCCCTGCCGGAAGGGCAGGACGACCGCGTCCGCGACCTCTCCTTCGGCGTGATGCTGGCGCAGTTCGTCGTCACCGCCTTCCTGTACCTGCGCTTCGACCCGGGCATTGCCGGGCTGCAGGCGGAGACCAATCTGCCGTGGATCGCCGACTGGGGCGTTTACTACCGCATCGGCCTGGACGGCTACAACATCCTGCTGGTGCTGCTGACCGCCTTCCTCGGGCCGCTG
>CAYLZU010000620.1:0-1523 GCA_964388005.1 uncultured Burkholderiaceae bacterium | reverse complement strand
GCCGGGGCGCGGGCGACGAAGCTCTCGTTGCCGAGTTTGCCCTCGGCCTTGCGGATCTCGCCTTCGAGGCGGGCGATCTCCCTGCCGAGGCGCTCGCGCTCGGCGGCGACGTCGACCTCGATCACGAGCATCAGGCGGTACTCGCCGACGATCGCCACCGGCGCCGCGGTGCCCGGCGCGGCGGCGGCCAGATCGCCGACCGCCCTGACCTCGGACAACCGCGCCAGCGCCGACAGATACGGCGCAAAGGCCCCGATCGTCTCCGCCGGGCCGCTCGCCGCCAGCGGCACCCTTTGCGCCGGCGACAGGTTCATCTCGCCGCGCAGGTTGCGCGCCGCATCGACGATCTGCTTCAGTGCCGCCACTTCCGCATCCGCGGTCGGGTCGATCCTGGCCGGATCGCTCTTCGGGTAGGGCTGGATCATCACCGAGGTCTTGTCGCCCTCGGCGCGGCGGCCGGCGAGCACCGCGACCTTCTGCCACAGCTCCTCGGTGATGAACGGGATGACCGGGTGCGCCAGCCGCAGCGCCGCCTCCAGCACGCGCAGCAGCGTGCGCCGGGTGCCGCGCTGCTGCGCCTCGGCTCCGCGCGCCAGCTGCACCTTGGCCAGCTCCAGGTACCAGTCGCAGTATTCGTTCCAGACGAAGGCGTAGATCGCGTTGGCGACATTGTCGAGGCGGTACTCGGCGAATCCCTTTTCCACCTCGGCCTCGACCCGCTGCAGCTCGCCGACGATCCAGCGGTCGACGAACGAGAGCTCGACGGGCGCCGAGGCGTCGAGGCTGCAGTCGTGGCCGTCGCAGTTCATCAGCACGAAGCGGGTGGCGTTCCACATCTTGTTGCCGAAGTTGCGGTAGCCCTCGCAGCGCTTCAGATCGAAGTTGATGTTGCGGCCGAGGGTGGCGTAGGCGGCCATCGTGAAGCGCAGCGCATCCGCCCCGTAGGCGGCGATGCCGTCCGGAAAGTGCCTGCGGATCTTGGCCGCGACCTTCGGCGCGTCCTCCGGGCGGCGCAGCCCGGTGGTGTTCTTCCTGACCAGCGACTCGAGGTCGATGCCGTCGATGATGTCGATCGGGTCGAGGGTGTTGCCCTCCGACTTGCTCATCTTGCGGCCTTCGGCGTCGCGGACGATGCCGTGGATGTAGACGTCGCGGAACGGCACCCGGCCGGTGAAGTGGGTCGTCATCACCACCATCCGCGCGACCCAGAAGAAGATGATGTCGTAGCCGGTGACCAGCACCGTCGACGGCAGGTACAGGTCGTAGGCGAGCTTCGCAGCGGTGCCTTCCTCGTCCTCGACCTGCGGCCAGCCGAGGGTGGAGAACGGCACCAGCGCGCTCGAATACCAGGTGTCGAGCACATCGGGGTCGCGGGTGAGCTTCACGCCGGCGCCGGCCTTCGCCTGCGCCTCGGCCTCGCTGCGGGCCACGAACACGTTGCCGGCCTCGTCGTACCAGGCCGGGATCTGGTGGCCCCACCACAGCTGGCGCGAGATGCACCAGTCCTGGATGTTCTCCAGCCA
>CAYLZU010000619.1:0-1526 GCA_964388005.1 uncultured Burkholderiaceae bacterium | reverse complement strand
CCTACCTCGATGCGCTCGGACTTCGCGACGTGCGGCGGCTCGACGGCAGGCTCCGTCTCTCCGAGGCCGCCGATCTGCTCCGCCTGGCCGCCATCTACGTCGGACCCGACACGGCGATGACCCATCTGGCCGCCGCCTGCGGCACGCCGACGGTGGCGCTATTCGGTCCGACCGATCCGGTGATCTGGGGCCCGATGCCGGCCAGCGGCGGCCACGAGCCATACCGGCGCATCGCACCGCTCCAGCGCCGCAGCCGCGTCGTGCTGCTGCAGAACCCCGACCTGCCCTGCGTGCCTTGCCAGCTCGAAGGTTGCGAAAGGCGCCGCGACAGCCGCAGCGACTGCCTCGACCGCCTGCCGGCCTGGCGTGTGATCGAAGCGGTCGAGGCGCTGCTGCCGGCTCCCGTTCAGGCGCCTCCGACGGCGCGCTGATGCCGCCCGGCCGGACCGGTCGCGCGGGCGGCAGCGATCAGCGCAGGTCCCGGCGCAGCCGCTTCCACCACCGGTCCCAGCGATAACGCACCCAGTCGTACCCGCGGCCGCGCCAGCGGCGCTTGGCATCGAGCGAGCTGCTGAACATCCCGTTCATGCTGCCCTGCTCGACCAGCGGCTCGCGCAGCCAGTGGTGGCGCACGCCGGCGGCGGCATCGGTTTCGCGCATCAGCCAGTCCGCCGGTCGCGTGATCCGGTGCGAGGCGATGAATCGCAGCCTGCGCCGCACCGCTTCGGCATCGAAGACCAGCGCATCGGTGGCCGGCAGGTCGCCGCCGGGCAGCAGCACGTCGCGGCTTGCCCGGCCGACATGGCGGTTGTTGCCGCGGCCCAGGTAGATCAGCCATCCGGGTTCGAGCCGGTCCGCCGCGGTCAGCGCCGCGGACAGTCCCTCGGCAAATCCACGCGCCAGCACCGCGTCGTCCTCGAATACCAGCACCCGGCGCAGATTGCGCGCCGCGCAGCGGCGCCAGGTCTCGATGTGCTTGAGCACCAGCGACTGGTGCGCCGGCGTCATGTCGCTCGGCGCGAAGGCGGCGGCGATGGTCGCGGCTGGGATAGCATTGGCGTCGAAGTCGAAGATGAACTCGAAGCCGATGCGATGGCGGCCCATTTCCGCCGCGATGTGCGCGATGCGGTCGGCGAACGAGCGGACGCTGAGCACGTAGACCGCGTCGACCAGCCGGTTGATCTCCGATTCGTGCAAGAGTCTCCCCATCGCCGCGCAGTCTAATGGCCGCCACGCCCCGCCTGTCCGTCTATGTCATTGCCTACAACGAGGCGGACAAGATCGAAGCCGCGCTCGCCAGCGTCGCCTGGGCCGACGAGATCGTGGTCGCCGATTCGAACTCCACCGATGCCACCGCCGAGATCGCGCGCCGCCATACCGAGCGCGTGATCCAGGTGCCGTTCGAGGGCTTCGGCAGGCTGCGCAACGACGTGCTCGAACGGCTCACCGGCGACTGGGTCTTCAGCCTCGACGCCGACGAGCGCTGCACCGCCGCCGCGGCGGCGGAGATCCGCCGCGTGATTGCA
>CAYLZU010000618.1:0-1526 GCA_964388005.1 uncultured Burkholderiaceae bacterium | reverse complement strand
GAAAGCGGCGGGCGCTGGCGGCATCGGACTGGACCTGCTCGAACTCCTCCAGATCGGCACCGGCCGCGAAGTTGCCGCCGGCGCCGCGGACGACGGTGCAGAGGATCGCCTCATCGGCGGCGATCGCTTCGAACACGCTCCGCAGCTCGCTCCACATCGCCACGCTGATTGCATTGAGCTTGCCCGGCGAGTCCAGCGTGACCGTCGCCACGCCGGCGTTGGCGGTGAAATGGATGGTTCCTGGCACCTCGGTCGTCCTCGGGTTCAGGCGCGGGCAGCGGCAGTGCCGGGCGCCGAGCGCGCACAGTAAACGAACAGGGCGATGCCGGCGACGATCATCGGAACCGACAGCCACTGCCCCATCGACAGCCGCAGCGCCAGCAGTCCCAGGAAGGCGTCGGGCTCGCGGCCGAACTCGGCGATGAAGCGCAGCACGCCGTAGCCGACGAGAAAGGCGGCGCCGGCGCAGCCCATCGGCCGCGGCCGGCGCGAGTACCACCACAGCAGCGCGAACAGCAGCACTCCTTCCAGCCCCGCCTGGTACAGCTGCGACGGATGCCGCGGCACGTTGTCGCCGGCCTGCGGAAAGACCATCGCCCATGGCCAGACGTTCGGATCCGCCGGCCGTCCCCAGAGCTCGCCGTTGATGAAGTTGCCCAGGCGGCCGGCAGCAAGGCCGAGCGGCACCAGCGGCACGACGAAGTCCGCCACCTGCAGGAACGGCTTGCCGCGGCTGCGCGCGAACAGCCACATCGCGGCGATGACGCCGAGGATGCCGCCGTGCGAGGCCATGCCGCCCTTCCACAGCATCAGCGCCTCCAGCGGGTTGTCGAGGTAGTAGCCGGGTTTGTAGAACAGCACGTAGCCGAGCCGGCCGCCGACGATGACGCCGAGCACGCCGTAGAAGAGCAGGTCCTCGACGTCGCGCGGGCTCATGCCGCGCCAGGTCTCGCGCGCGCGCAGCCGCCCGAGCCACCAGAACAGCGCGAACCCCGCCAGGTACATCAGCCCGTACCAGCGCACGGCGACCGGGCCGAGGGAGAACGCGATCGGGTCGAACTGCGGATGGATCAGCATCGCGGGCAGCGGGAATAGAATCACGCCGATTCTAGTGACCGGTGACCGGTCGCCTTCCTGCCTCCAGAACACAAGACGCCGAGCCATGTCGTTCAACCGCCGCTCCCGCCACGTGACCCAGGGCGTCGCCCGCTCGGCCAATCGCGCGATGTACTACGCGATGGGCTACAGGGACGAGGACTTCGACAAGCCGATGATCGGCGTGGCCAACAGCCATTCGACCATCACGCCGTGCAACTCCGGCCTGCAGAAGCTCGCCGACGCCGCCATCGAGGAGATCGTCCGGGGCGGCGCCAATGCGCAGGTGTTCGGCTCGCCGACCGTTTCCGACGGCATCGCCATGGGCACCGAGGGCATGAAGTACTCGCTGGTGTCGCGCGAGGTCATCGCCGACGGCATCGAGACCTGCGTCAACGGCCAGTGGATGGACGGCGTCATCGTCATCGGCG
>CAYLZU010000617.1:0-1532 GCA_964388005.1 uncultured Burkholderiaceae bacterium | reverse complement strand
ATCGAGGAACTGCGCCACGCCAAGGAGGAAGGCATCGAGTTCTTTTTCCTGCACTCGCCGGTGGAGATCCTGGTCGACGCCGACGGCAACGTGCGCGGCATGAAGGCGCAGAAGATGATGCTCGGCGAGCCGGACGAGAAGGGCCGCCGCAGGCCGATTCCGCTGCCCGAGGTGATCGAGCTCGAGTGCGACACCGTGATCTACGCGCTCGGCACCAACGCCAACCCGATCATCACCAAGTCGACGCCGGGTCTCGCTCTGAACAAGTGGGGCTACATCGTCGCCGACGACACCACGCAGTCCACCAGCGTGCCGGGGGTCTTCGCCGGCGGCGACATCGTCACCGGCGGCGCCACCGTGATCCTGGCGATGGGCGCCGGCCGCCGCGCCGCGCGCGCGATCGGCGCCTACCTGGCGGGCGGCAAGAGCAAATGGCCGATCACCCGGGAAGACGCCGAAGCGTTCGCGCCGCCGCGGGCCGCCGCCGCGCCTGCCGTCGCCGAGACGGCCGAAGCCGAAGTCAAGCACTGAACGAGGAGTCCGACATGAACGTCTGCCCGCGCTGCCACCGTCCGCTCGACGACGACGAGCCCTACATCTGCTGCGCCGGAGTCGAGCTGCGCTGGCGCTGCGCCGACTGCGGCAAGGTCTCCGAGGGCTTCGCCTTCCCGTACGGCATGTGCCCGCACTGCAAGGGCAAGCTGACGCTGCTCGAGCGCGGCGCGATCCAGGACGACGAGGCGATGGAAGCGGTGCGCAAGGCCTTCGAGATCGAGCTCGGCGGCCACGCCTTCTACGAGCGCGCCTCGCGCGAGGCCGCCGACGAGGAACTGCGGCAGCTGTTCGGCCGCTTCGCGGCGATGGAGAAGGAGCACATGGCGACGCTGTCGAAGCGCTACCACACCGAGATGCCGGCGCCGTCGGCCGACTTCCAACTCGACCGCGCCGCCATCTTCGCCGGCGTCGACCGCAAGCCCGAGGATCCGGCCAACCTGTTCCGCATCGCCATCGCCTTCGAGCAGCGGGCGGTCGATTTCTTTACCCGCGAAGGCGAGAAGGCCCCGGAAGGCTCGGTCGAACGCGACCTGTACCGGGAACTCGCCGCCGAGGAGCGCGAGCACGTCGAACTGCTGACGACCGAATACCGGCGCTGGCAGACCGGCAAGGCGGGAATTCTGTGACCGGTGACCAGTCACCGGCGGCCGGTGACGAGCGCGATGCCTTCGATCCCCGAGAGCCTCGGGCCCATTCTTGAACCCTGGTGAGCAACCGAGCCGCAAATTGAATCGCGCCGCCGAACCACGCCGCATCATCAGCCGGTCACCGTTGACGGGTCGCCGGTCACGCTTTGAGGATCGCCCATGACTGACCGCTCCCACGTGCTCGACGGCAACGAAGCCGCCGCGCGGATCGCCCACCTCACCAGCGAGGTGATCGCGATCTATCCGATCACGCCGTCCTCCACCATGGGCGAACTGGCCGACGCCTGGTCGGCGGCCGGGCAGAAGAACATCTGGGGCATGGTGCCGCAG
>CAYLZU010000616.1:0-1541 GCA_964388005.1 uncultured Burkholderiaceae bacterium | reverse complement strand
CGAAGAACGTCGAGCATCGCTATCAGACCGCCGGCGAGCTGCGCAACGATCTCACCGCCTTCGCCGGCGGCCTCGATCCTGAGACGCTCGCCGCCGGCCCGACGCGCGAGGGTCGCGGGCGCCGTCGCGCGCTGGGCTGGACCGCCGCCGTTGTCGCCATCTTCGGCGCGGTGTCGCTGTGGGCGGCCCGGCGCCAGGACGCGCCGCCGGCGCCGGAACCGGTCATGGCGGCGCCGCCCGCCGCGGCCCCGGCGCCAACAGTCGAGACTCCGGCGCCGAAAGCGGCCGAACCGGCCGCGCCGCCGGCATCGCGGCCCGCCGCCAAGGCGCCTCCTCCCGCCGACGGTAGGATCACGCTCGCCATCGCGCCCTGGGGCGAGGTGCTGGTCGACGGCAAGTCCCGCGGCGTCTCGCCGCCGCTGACGACGATGAGCCTGCCGCCGGGTTCGTACTCGATCGAAGTCCGCAACGGCGACCTGCCGCCGCTGAAGACCAGCATCGAGGTACGGCCCGGGCAGACGCAGACGATCCGCCACCGATTCTGACGCGGCCGCGCCGTCGCCGGGTGCACAATGCCGACCCGCGCCGAACCTCCGACCGATGGTCCCCCGCCGAACCGTCGCCACCCTGCTCTCGGGCGCATGGCTCGCCGCCTGCAGCAGCGTGGCGCCGCCGCCACCGGCGCCGCCGCCCGCGCCACCGCCGCCGAGCATCATCGCCCTGTACCAGCAGCCGGCGGAACGGGCGCTGCTCGAGGGCATCCGCTTCTACGAAGACGCGGCATTCGACAAGGCCGAGGGGAGCCTGCGCCAGGCGCTGCGCGAAGGGCTGGCGAGCGGCCGCGACCGCGCCATCGCCTTCAAGTATCTCGCCTTCATCACCTGCGCCTTCGGCCGCCCGGCCGAGTGCGAGGACAACTTCGCCCGCGCCTTTGCCGCCGATCCGGACTTCTCACTGGACGACAGGGAGATCGGCCACCCGATCTGGGGTCCGGTCTATCGGCGGGTGGCGGCGGCGCACGCGCAGTCGCGGCGCCGGCCGCGGCGAATCAGAAGCCGATCCGCGCCTTGCGCGCCACCCGCTCGGCGCTGACGTCCTCCGGCAGCACCTCCTGGCGGTGCGCCAGCTTGGCGTTGCCGAAGGCGGCCAGCAGCACGCGCCGCATCTCGCGCGGCTTCAGCTCCGCCACCTTCTCCACCGCGGCGCGGCCGAGTTCCTCCGGGAACTGCTGGCCCCAGCTGTGCTCCTCGCGCAGTTCGCGGTAGATGCCGCGGGCGATGCGCCGCGAGCCTTCGGCATCGGGGGCGTCGATCTCGTAGACGTTGACCCGGTTCAGGATCGGCTCCGGAATCGACCTGGCCTCGTTGGCGGTGGCGATCCAGACCACGTCGGAGGCATCGATCGGCACCTCGGCGAACTCGTCGACGAACTCGCGCGCGGTGTCGTGCTCCAGCAGCGTGTACAGGCTGCCGAGGGGGTCGTACTGGGCGTCGCCGCCGGCCTTGTCGATCTCGTCGACGACGATCACCGGGTTGGCGTAG
>CAYLZU010000615.1:0-1547 GCA_964388005.1 uncultured Burkholderiaceae bacterium | reverse complement strand
AGCGGCCGGCCGTGCAGGCCGTGCCCTTCCTGCTGGCGACCCAGCTCGAGTCCTACATGCAGTTCCTGCAGGCCGACACGGCGCCCTCGCAGCGCAAGCCGGAAGGGCTGCAGGCGGCGTTCCTGTCGATCTTCCCGATCAGCAGCCACAACGGCATGGCGCGACTGGAGTTCGGCGGCTTCAATCTGGGCGACCCGCCGTTCGATGTCAAGGAGTGCCAGCAGCGCGGGCTCACGTTCGCATCGCCGCTGCGGGCCAAGGTGCGGCTGGTGATCATGGACCGCGAGGCGTCGAAGCCGACGGTCAAGGAGGTGAAGGAGCAGGAGGTCTACATGGGCGAGATCCCGCTCATGACCACCACCGGCTCGTTCGTGATCAACGGCACCGAGCGGGTGATCGTGTCGCAGCTGCACCGCTCGCCGGGCGTGTTCTTCGAGCACGACCGCGGCAAGACACACTCCAGCGGCAAGCTGCTGTTCTCGGCCCGGGTGATTCCCTACCGCGGCTCGTGGCTCGACTTCGAGTTCGACCCCAAGGACATCGTCTACTTCCGCGTCGACCGCCGCCGCAAGATGCCGGCGACGATCCTGTTGAAGGCGATCGGCCTTTCGCCGGAGCAGATCCTGGCGCACTTCTTCGCCTTCGACACCTTCACGCTTTCGGCCAGCGGCGGCGCACAGATGGAACTGGTGCCCGACCGCCTGCGCGGCGAGACCGCCCGCTTCGACATCGTGGACCGAGCCGGCAAGGTGATCGTCGCCCGCGACAAGCGCGTCAACGCCCGCCACATCCGCGATCTCGAGGCGGCCGGCATGAAGCGCATCGAGGTTCCCGACGACTACCTGGTCGGCCGCGTGCTGGCGGCCGCCGTCGTCGACGGCGACACCGGAGAGGTTCTGGCCAGCGCCAACGACGAACTGACCGAGGATCTGCTCGGCAAGCTGCGTGCGGCCAACGTCAAGGAAATCCGCACCATCTACACCAACGACCTCGATCAGGGCCCGTTCATTTCCAACACGCTGCGCGTCGACGAGACCGTCGACCAGCTCGGTGCTCGCATCGCCATCTACCGGATGATGCGGCCGGGCGAGCCGCCGACCGAGGATGCGGTCGAGACGCTGTTCAGGCGCCTGTTCTTCGACGACGAGACCTACGACCTGTCGCGCGTCGGCCGGATGAAGGTCAACAGCCGTTTCGGCCGGCCGGAGATCACCGGGCCGATGGTGCTGACCCACGAGGACATCATCGATACGATGAAGCTGCTCGTGGAGCTGCGCAACGGCCGCGGCGAGATCGACGACATCGACCACCTCGGCAACCGCCGCGTCCGCTGCGTCGGCGAACTGGCCGAGAACCAGTTCCGCGCCGGCCTGGTGCGCGTCGAGCGCGCGGTGCGCGAGCGTCTCGGCCAGGCCGAGACCGAGAACCTGATGCCGCACGACCTGATCAACAGCAAGCCGATCAGCGCCTCGATCCGGGAGTTCTTCGGCAGCTCGCAGCTGTCGCAGTTCATGGACCAGACCAACCCGCTGTCCGAGATCACGCAC
>CAYLZU010000614.1:0-1554 GCA_964388005.1 uncultured Burkholderiaceae bacterium | reverse complement strand
GGCACCGACAGCCGCACCGGCACCGTCCAGCCGAAGAACGCGGTCAGCCCGGCCTGCGCCGCGCGCAGGTAGTACACGCCGAGGATGCCGGCCAGCATGCCGACGACGCGGATCCACACCTCATCGGTCGGCGCGATGCCGAAGACGCCGAGCAGCAGGTTCGGCGCCGCGAGCAGCGTCGCGCCGAGCAGCAGCAGGTAGACGCCGAAGACCTGGATCGAGCGGGCAGCGGCGGTCATGGCGTGCCTCACGCAGGCGCCGTCGACCGGCGGAGTTTCAGATCAAGCGCTCCAGAGGCGCGCCGCCCGCGATCGGCGGATGCTCCGGTCGCGCGCGGCGACCGCCATCGCAAGAAGTGCGTGTCGAGCAGGACGCTCAACGGAGCGCCTCGAAGTCCTGGTCGCGCAACGCCGACTCGTCTGGGCCGGCCAGCAGTACCCCGCCCAGCCCGCGCATCGCCTCCCGGGGACGCGCCGACCGGCCCGCCTGACCGGTGGAAGGCGAAAGCCGTGCGACGACCTTGCCGCGGCGCGTGATCGCGACCGGCCGCCAGGTGCGCTCGACGCGGCGCGCGATCTCAAGGCAGCGCTGCTTGAACTCGGAGACTGAGATGTCCATTCGGCGAGTCTCGATGGCCACATGGGCGCCGGCAAGCGGCTACATCCGGAACACGCCGAACTTCGTCTCCGGAATCGGCGCGTTCAGCGCCGCCGACAGGCCCAGCGCCAGCGTCATCCGCGTGTCGAGCGGGTCGATCACGCCGTCGTCCCACAGCCGCGCGGTGGCGTAGTAGGGGTGGCCCTGGCGCTCGTACTGCTCGAGGATCGGCTGGCGGAAGGCCGCTTCCTCCTCCGCGCTCCAGGTGCCGCCGCGCGCCTCGATGCCGTCGCGGCGCACGGTGGCCAGCACGGCTGCCGCCTGCTCGCCGCCCATGACGCTGATGCGCGCGTTCGGCCACATCCACAGGAAGCGGGGGCCGAAGGCGCGGCCGCACATGCCGTAGTTGCCGGCGCCGAACGAGCCGCCGATGATCAGCGTGAACTTCGGCACCTCGGCGCAGGCGACGGCCGTGACCAGCTTGGCGCCGTGGCGCGCGATTCCCTCGGCCTCGTACTTGCGGCCCACCATGAAGCCGGTGATGTTCTGGAGGAACAGGAGCGGCACACGGCGCTGGCAGCAGAGCTCGATGAAATGCGCCCCCTTCTGCGCGCTCTCCGAGTAGAGGATGCCGTTGTTGGCGATGATCCCGACCGTCACGCCGTGGATCTGTGCGAAGCCGGTCACCAGCGTCTCGCCGAAGCGCCTCTTGAACTCGTCGAGCCGCGAGCCGTCGACCAGCCGCGCGATCACCTCGCGCACGTCATAGGGGATGCGGGTGTCGGCGGGCACGATGCCGAGGATTTCCTCGGGGTCGTAATGCGGCTCCTCGCCGTTCAGTTCAGGCACCGCCGGCCCGGATCCGAGCGACCCGACGATGCGCCTGGCTAGCGCCAGCGCATGGGCGTCGTTCTCGGCCAGGTGGTCGGCGACGCCCGAGAGCCTGGTGTGCAGGTC
>CAYLZU010000613.1:0-1557 GCA_964388005.1 uncultured Burkholderiaceae bacterium | reverse complement strand
TGCCTTCGAGAAAGCGGCTGTTCGGAACCATCGACTCGGTGCCGTCGCCGCTGCGGATGGTCGAGGCACGGATGCCGATCTCGGTGACGCGGCCGCGCAGGTTGTCGACTTCGACCAGATCACCAAGACGCAGGGGCCGCTCGACCAGCAGCATGACGCCCGAGACCAGGTTCTTCAGGAGTGTCTGCAGGCCGAAGCCCGCCGCGATCGCCAGCGCGCCGCCGAGGAAAGCGAACGCCGTCAGCGGGATGCTGGCGGAGAAGAGCGCCAGGATCGCCAGGATCGACGTCAGCACGAACAGGATCCACTTGCGCGCCAGCGCCGCGCCCTGCGGAGAGGAGCGGCGCGCCGCGACGATGCGCCGCTCGATCCAGCGCACGATGAAGCTCGCCACGAGGTAGCCGGCGACGACGATCAGCACCGCGCCGAAGCTCTTGCCGATGGTGACGCTGCGGGCGACCGTCAGCCTGCGCCCGTCGGCGGTCTGCATCGTGTCCTCGATCGTGAACAGCTCGTGGTTCCACGCCTGGCGCACGGCCAGCCAGGTCCACGCGAACATGTCCTTGGCGCGTTCGGCCACGGTGATATCGCGCCGCCCCTCGAAGTCCGCCTGGAAGTGCGCGACCAGGCGCTCCATCGGGGCGCTGGCATCGATCGCTTCGCGCAGGTCGGCCTCGCGCTCGCGCAGCGTGTCGAGCAGGCGGCGGTCGGCAGCGTCGGCACCGGGGGCAAGCCGACGCCGCGCCTCCTCGTCGCGCAGGCGACCCGTGGCGACGAAAAGCTGCTGCTGCAGATACTGTCTGGAGGCGCGCAGCCCGGCCAGCCCATCCCTGAGCCGCTCGTAGATCGCGCGCGCCTGTACCGGGTCTTTCAGACCGAGCGCGGTGGACCGCCCTTCCCACACCGAGCGTTCGGCCTCCAGCGCCGTGAGCTGCTCGCGCAGCAGGAACACCTTCTGGTCCAGAGTGACGACCACTTCGCGCGCGATCGACGCTTCGCTGGAACGCTCGGCGGTGGCCCCGGCGGGCAGCGAGGCCGACTCGACCGCCTGCTGCAGCTCGATCTCGGCGAGTCGGGCGCGCGCCGCTGCGGCCGATTTCGAGGCGGCGCGCAAGGCGCGCTCGGTCATCAGTCGGCGCAGCTCGATCTCGCCGATGACCTTTTCGAGGTCGGCCGGCGGCAGCGCCAGCTCGGAGCCGGCGTCGATCAGCTTGTGGCGGGCGAAATCGCGGTTCGCGACGGCGACCTCGTAGTCGGCCTGCGCCGCGCGCAGGCCGATCTGCAGCAGCGCCTGGGTGGCGCTGTCCACCTCCGCCTTGAGCCTCGCCAGGTCGCGCTGCCAGTCGAGCCGCGCATAGCCGGGCGTGCCGCGCGCACGGTTGGCGGCCTCGACAGCCAGGCGCGCCTCGCCCTGAGCCGCTTGCAGCTTCGAGGAGAACTCCGCTTCGAACCGCTGCAGCAGCTTGCGCGTCTCTGCCGCCGCCGCCACCGCCTGGTTGGCAACGTCGAGTTCGTCGCGCAGCGCATCGACCGCCAGCACCGAGCGCGGCGGCGGCT
>CAYLZU010000612.1:880-1565 GCA_964388005.1 uncultured Burkholderiaceae bacterium | reverse complement strand
GCCTTCGGCGCCACCATGATCACGTCGAGGTCGGCGCGCGGCTGCACCTGGCCGGAGTGGATGTTGAAGCCGTGGGCGAAGGCCAGCGCCGCGCCCTGCTTGATGTTGGCGTGGATCGACTCGCTGTAGACCTGGGCGTGGTTCTCGTCGGGCAGCAGGATCATCACGATGTCGGCGTCCTTCACCGCCTCGGCGACCTCCTTGACCGTGAAGCCGGCGTTGACCGCCTTTGCCCAGGAGGCGCCGCCGGAGCGCAGCGCCACCGTGACCTTCACCCCCGAGTCCTTCAGGTTCATTGCATGAGCATGGCCCTGCGAGCCGTAGCCGACGATGGCC
Source organism: uncultured Burkholderiaceae bacterium (assembly GCA_964388005.1). Classification (GTDB taxonomy): domain Bacteria; phylum Pseudomonadota; class Gammaproteobacteria; order Burkholderiales; family Burkholderiaceae_F; genus JADJWR01. The sequence goes on along the minus strand of CAYLZU010000612.1, from coordinate 1,229 downwards.
ACGTGCTTGCCCTTGACCAGGGATAGATCGGCGTCCTTGTCGTAAAAGACCTTCATAGCTTCCTCCTGCGCTTCACGTGTACGCGCCGCTGCGCGGCGCACGTGCACGTGAAGCGGCTCAAGTTGGTGCGCGCCGCTTGGGGCGGCCCGGCGCTGCGCGCAAGTTCAACTGCAACGAAAAAGCGCCGCCGCTCCTAGACCCTCAGAATGCGCTCGCCCCGCCCGATTCCCGAACTGCCGGTGCGCACCGTCTCGAGGATCGCGGCGCGGTCGACGGCGCGGATGAAGGCGTCGATCTTGTCGGTGTTGCCGGTCAGCTCGATCGTGTAGGTGCGGTCGGTGACGTCGAT
>CAYLZU010000612.1:0-804 GCA_964388005.1 uncultured Burkholderiaceae bacterium | reverse complement strand
GACCACCTCGATCAGGCGGTTCAGGTGCTTGGTGATCTGCTCGATGATGTCGTCCGAGCCGGTGGTGACGATCGTCATCCGCGACAGCGACGGGTCCTCGGTCGGCGCCACGGTCAGCGTCTCGATGTTGTAGCCGCGCGCCGAGAACAGGCCGACGACGCGCGACAGCGCCCCCGGCTCGTTCTCCAGCAGCACCGCGATGATGTGCCTCATGTCACAGATCCTCGGCGCCGAGCAGCATCTCGGTCAGGCCCTTGCCGGCCTTGACCATCGGCCAGACGTTTTCGGTCTGGTCGGTGATGAAGTCGAGGAATACCAGCCGGTCCTTCAAGGTCGTGAACGCTTCGCGCAGGGCCGGCTCGACGTCGGCCGGCCGCTCGATCCGCATGCCGACGTGACCGTAGCTCTCGGCGAGCTTGACGAAGTCGGGCAGCGCGTCCATGTACGAGTGCGAGTAGCGGCTGCCGTAGTCGATCTGCTGCCACTGCCGCACCATGCCGAGATAGCGGTTGTTCAGATTGACGATCTTCGGCGTCAGGTCGTACTGCTTGCAGGTCGACAGCTCCTGGATGCACATCTGGATCGACGCCTCGCCGGTGATCACCGCCACCGGGGCGCCGGGGTTGGCCATCTGCACCCCCATCGCGTAGGGCAGGCCCACACCCATCGTGCCGAGGCCGCCGGAGTTGATCCAGCGGCGCGGCCTGTCGAAGCGGTAGTACTGCGCCGCCCACATCTGGTGCTGGCCCACGTCCGAGGTGACGAAGGCCTCGCCGCCGGTGACCTTCCACAGCGTCTCGACGA
>CAYLZU010000611.1:0-1581 GCA_964388005.1 uncultured Burkholderiaceae bacterium | reverse complement strand
TGACCATCACCACCGGCGCCGTGCCGCAGGAGCCCAGGCACTCGACCACCGACAGCGTGAACCGCCCGTCGGCCGTGGTCTCGCCGACCTTGACGCCAAGCCTGCGCGCGAGGTGGTCGATCAGCCGTTCGGCGCCGCGCATCGAGCAGGAGACGTTGCGGCAGGTCTGGACGTGCCAGCGGCCGATCGGGGCTCGGCGGAACTGCGTGTAGTAGCTCAGCACCTCCTCGATCTGGATCCGCGGCACGCCGAGGTACTCGGTGAGCCAGTCGATGTCCTGGTCGGCCACGTAGCCGCGCACCTCCTGGATGCGGCGCAGGCAGGGCAGCGTCAGCGACGACTCGAATCCCGCCGGATAGCGCGCCTTCATCGCCTCGAACTCGGGCTGGAGGTGGCGCATGGAGGGAAGCTCCGGCGCGTTCATGAGCGTCTCTTCGCGCCGCGGAAAAATGGGGTCAGAGTCGAATTTCCGCTGCCGCGGCTCGCCCCCTCGGTCGTCGTTCGCCGGAAAATCGACTCTGACCCCATTTTTCTCACCGGTCGCACTCGCCGCCGATCATGTTGATCGAGCCGAAGGTGGGCACGATGTCGGCGAGCTGGTAGCCCTCCAGCATCAGGTGCGCGCCGCCCATGTGCACGAAACTGGGCGCCCGGCAGTGCACCTTGTACGGCGTGCCGCTGCCGTCGCTGACGAGATAGAAGCCGAGTTCGCCGTTGGCGCCCTCGTGGGCGACGTAGACCTCGCCGGCCGGAACCTGCGGGCCCTCCATGATCAGCTTGAAGTGGTTGATCAGCGACTCGATCTCGCCATAGACGAGCGGCTTCGGCGGCAGCGTGCAGCGACGGTCGTCGACGTTGATCGGCCCCGCCGGCAGCATCTCGGCCAGCTGGCGGATCATGTGGATCGACTCGTCGATCTCGCGCATGCGCACGTAGTAGCGGTCGTAGTTGTCGCCCTTGATGCCGGTGGGCACCTCGAAGTCGAGCTCGGCGTAGGCGAGATACGGCGTGTCCTTGCGCAGGTCGCGCGGCACGCCGGTCGAGCGCAGGATCGGTCCGGTGTAGCCGTAGCTGATCGCGTCCGCCGTCGTGATGCAGCCGACATCGCGCATGCGGTCGATGAAGATGCGGTTGCGGTCGACCAGCCCGTGGACGCGGCCGAGGAAGTCGTCCGACTGCTCCAGGATCTCCTCCAGCCGCGCCAGCCAGCCGTCGGGCAGGTCGCGCGCCAGGCCGCCGATGCGGCCGTAGCTGTAAGTCAGCCTGGCGCCGGTGAGATCCGCCAGGTGCTCGTACATGTAGTCGCGGATCGTCACCAGGTACAGGAACGCGGTCATCGCGCCGAGTTCCATCAGCGCCGCGGCGATGCAGGTCAGGTGGTCGCACACCCGCGAGTATTCGGCGAGCAGCGTCCGCAGGTATTTCGTCCGCGGCGTGATCTCGACCCCCATCAGCGTCTCGACGGCGCCGCAGTAGGCGAAGTCGTTGATCAGCGCCGAGCAGTAGTTCAGCCGGTCGACGTACGGGATCAGGTTGTGCCAGGTGTGCGCCTCGCACTCCTTCTCGAAGCCGCGGTGCAGG
>CAYLZU010000610.1:0-1584 GCA_964388005.1 uncultured Burkholderiaceae bacterium | reverse complement strand
CGCCCACGGGATCATCTGCCGGTGCAGCGGCACGTGGTGCACCTGGGCGTTGTGTTCCTTCAGGGCGTCCCAGACGATCTGCCGGCGCTTTTCGGGATTCATCTCGACGGCGGCGGCGTCGATCAGCGCGTCGAGCCTCGGATTGACGTAGCGGCCGTAGTTGAAGCTGCCGTTGCCGGTCTTCTCGTCCGGCGAGCGCAGCACCGGCGACAGCGTGGTCTGCGCGTCGGTGATGGCGCCGCCCCAGCCGAGCATGAAGAAGCTGGTGTCGAACTTCTCGAGCTTCGGGAAGTAGGTGGCGCGCGGCATCGCCGTCACCTTCGTCTGGATGCCGACCCGGGTGAGCATGGCGGCGACCGCGATGCAGATCTCCTCGTCGTTGACATAGCGGTTGTTCGGGCAGTCGAGCGTCACCTCGAAGCCGTTCGGATAGCCGGCGTCGGCCAGCAGTTGCCGGGCCCGGGCCGGGTCGAACGGCAGCCGCTGCTCGATCTCGGGCGACGAGGGCAGGGTGGACGGTGTCATGCCGCCGGTGGGCAGGGCCGAGCCGCGCATCGTGCGGGCACGGAGGGCGTCGATGTCGATGGCGTGATAGACGGCCTGGCGCACGCGCACGTCCTTGAACGGGTTCCGGCCCTTGACGTCCGAGTACAGCAGCTCATCGCGGAGCTGGTCGAAACCGAAGAAGATGATGCGGTTTTCCTGCCCGCGCACGACCTTGGTGTCCTTGCTCGCCTCGAGCCGGGCGAGATCCTGCGGCGGCGGGTCGAGCACGAAGTCGATCTGCCCCGACAGCAGCGCCGCGGTGCGGGTGGCGTCGGCGCTGACCTGGGTGTAGACGACCTCGGTGACGTTGCCCGAGGCCCGGCCTTCCCTGGCGCCCCACCAGTCGGGGTTGCGCCTGAGCACCGTCTTCACGCCCGGCTCGCGCGAGACCAACATCCAGGCGCCGGTGCCGTTTGCATTGCGCGAGGCGAAGGTCTCCTCCTTGGCCTTGAAGTCGAGCGGCCGCTCGACCTTGTTCTTCTCCGCCCACGCCTTGCTCATGATGTAGATCGTGGTGGCGTGCTCGAGCGTGATCGGGTTCGGCTTGTCCTGCACGAACTCGACCGTGTGCTCGTCGACCTTGCGCGGCTTGCCCACCGGCACCGCGTACTGGCGCAGCTGCGAGTTCGGGTGCTGGGCGCGCTCGTAGGAGAAGACGACGTCGTCGGCGGTCAATGGCGAGCCGTCGTGGAACTTCACTCCGCGGCGCAGGTTGAAGCGCCAGGTGGTGGCGTTGACCTGCTGCCAGCTCACCGCCAGGCCCGGCACCAGCTTCAGCGCGTTGTCGCGCATCACCAGCGTGTCGTGCACCGACTGCGAGAACATGTTGGTCAGGCCCTCGTTCTGCGAGTACGGGTCGGCCGTCTGCGGGTCGCCCTGCGAAGCCCAGCGCAGGGTCTTGGCGGCAATGGGACAGGCGACCAGCGCGGCGGCGAGCGCCAGCGCGAAACTCAGCTGCTTCATCGAAAGCTCCGGCGGATGCGAGGCGCGCGGAGTCTAGCTCTGGCCGTCTAGCCGCGCGCCAGCAGCGCGCGCACC
>CAYLZU010000609.1:0-1587 GCA_964388005.1 uncultured Burkholderiaceae bacterium | reverse complement strand
CGTGATCGCCGCCTCCGGCACGCTGGCGCAGATCATTCCGCCGTCGCTGGTGCTCATCATCATGGCCGACCAGCTCGGACGCAGCGTCGGCGACATGTACCGCGGCGCCTTCCTGCCCGGCTTCGTGCTCACCGGCCTTTACATCGGCTATGTCGCGCTCGTCGCCCTGTTGCGGCCGACGATGGCGCCGGCGCTGCCGCTGGAAGCCCGCGCCTACAAGGAGCGCAGCGGCGCCAGCGGCATGCGTTCGCTCGGCCTGCTGTCGCTCGCCTCGGTCGCCGTCGCCTTCGCTTTCGAGGCCTGGTACGGCGGCCGCTATCCGGGCGCCGGCGTCGAGGAGCTGGTGATCCTGTCGATGATGGCGGCGCTCGGCTGCGCCTTCGTGCTGGCGGTGGCCAACCGCACCCTGAAGCTCGGCCTGCTGTCGAAGATCGCCGAGCGGGTGACCTTCGTGCTGATCCCGCCGCTGGCGCTGATCTTCCTCGTGCTCGGCACGATCTTCCTCGGCATCGCCACCCCGACCGAAGGCGGCGCCATGGGCGCGGTCGGAGCGCTGGTGATGGCGGTGTCGCGCAGGCGGCTGTCCTGGCCGCTGCTGAAGCAGGCGATGGACACCACCGCCAAGCTGTCGACGTTCGTGATCTTCATCCTCGTCGGCGCCACGATCTTCAACCTGTCGTTCCAGGGCGTCGACGGCAACAAGTGGGTCGAACACCTGCTCGCCGACCTGCCGGGCGGTCAGCTCGGCTTCCTGATCGTCGTCAACGTCCTCGTCTTCCTGCTCGCCTTCTTTCTCGACTTCTTCGAGCTCGCCTTCATCATCGTGCCGCTGCTGGCGCCGGTGGCGGAGAAGCTGGATATCAACCTGATCTGGTTCGGCGTCCTGCTGGCGGTGAACATGCAGACCTCGTTCATGCACCCGCCGTTCGGCTTCGCGCTGTTCTACCTGCGCAGCGTCGCGGCCCAGGACGACTACATCGACAAGGTCACCGGCGAGAGGATCGCCAAGGTCACCACCGGACAGATCTACTGGGGTGCGGTGCCCTTCGTGTGCATCCAGCTGATCATGGTGGCGATCGTCATCGTCTTCCCCGGCCTCGTGACCTCCGGGCTGGGCGACCTCAAGCCGGTCGACATCGACAAGATCCAGATCGAAATCCCCGAAACGCAAGGGCAGGACATCGACGCCACCAAGGGTTTCGGCGGTCCGTCCGAAGAGAAGTCGGGCGCCGGTGCCGACAAGGCCGGCGAGGCCGAAGACCCGAACGCCGCCATCCTGCGGTCGCTGGAGCGCGACGGCAAGAAGTGACCTGCGCCGGCTGCCGCCGCCCCGAGACCGGCAGGCGGCAGATCGGGGCAGAGGACTTGCGTCGTCGAGATCGCGCCCATGCCGGCGCGGACAAAAAAAGGCCCCGCCTCGGCGGGGCCTTCGTTTGCCGGCTGCCGCGCGGTCAGAGCTTCTGCCCGGCCATGAAGTTGTCGAATTCGCGTTCGGTGACGCGGAACCACAGCACCTGGTCGGCGCGGAACCGCGACCAGTCGTCGTAGACCTTCTTCCAGTTGGGATTCTTCGACGACAGTTCCGAG
>CAYLZU010000608.1:0-1601 GCA_964388005.1 uncultured Burkholderiaceae bacterium | reverse complement strand
CGAGCCGCGGCCGTCGTTCTCGGTGGCGCAGGCCAGCGGTCCGGGGCAATTCGGCGCGCCGCTGGTCGAAATCACCGCCCGCGGCGGGCTGACGCGCACCGTGCCGATGGCCGGCGTCGATCGCCACTGGCTGCTGCGCGACTTCGTCGAGCAGTACCGCGCCTGGCGCGGCGGCTGAGCGACCGCACGCCACGCTCCGCCGGTTTGCCGCCGGTCGCCCGGAATCGATACGGGAAGGCCCTTTCAGTCAACCTAAGCCGGCAGAGCCGGAACCAAACAGGGGAGGAGCCTGAGGCCCTCGCGAGGCGTGGCGAAGCGGGGGCGGCGATGGAGTTGCTGGCGACCAGGTACGCGCAGAACCTGGCGGGTGTGCTGTCGTGCTACGACCGCATCGTGATCACGGGCACGCTTGCCGGGGGCGTGTTTCGCCGAGGGCATGAAGAGCTTCCTGCACTCGCGCGGCATCCGCATCTTCGACTACCCGCAGTTCGCGTTGCCGCTGCGCGAGCGCATCCGCGAGAACGCGCAGGCGCTGGCCGCCGAGCACGGCGCGCGCATCGAGCACATCGTCAAGGTGCACATCCGCAAGTAATTCTATTTCACGCGGCCGGCCGGACTGGCGTGCCGCGGATGCGCATCTCGTCTGCCGGAAGCCGAATGCGATTGCACCGCCAGGCTGGGCGAGTCCGCACCAGTCGAGTTGGCGGCGTCACCGCAGCAGCGCGGCCGCCACAAGCACAGTGACGAGCAGCGTCAATCCGGCGACAGCGAAGCGGCGCAGTTGCGCCTCGCCGCGCGCCAGCGCAGGGCCGAGTCGCGATTCGCGGTCCAGTTGCTGCGGCGGTCGCGCCCGGTCGGGCCAGCTCGAGGCGGCGAGCACGGCGGCCCACAGGCCGCGTACCGCCGGCTCGATCCACAGCAGCACGTCTCCGGCGGGCAATCGCGGCGACGCCTGGGCGCGCAGCGGCCGGGCGCGTGCGATGAGAGCTGCCAGCACGACGCCCGCAAGCACCGGCGCCGCGGCCATCACCCAGGCCGCGGCATCAAAGCCGCCGAACGCGTCGGCAGCCGGCAACGTCCAGGCCACGGCGAGCGACAGCACCGTGGCCGCCAGCCACGACGGTGCCAGCGCGCGCTTGCCGCTGCCCGGATCGGCCGCGGCCACCGCGAGCAGGAAGCGCGCCATCAGCACCGTCGTGCCGACCGCGGCCAGTGGCAGCAGCACGGCGAGCAGGTCTGGCCAGGGCGCCGGCAGCCCTCCCAGCGCCGCTTTCAGGTCGTACTTGGCCAGCATGCCGCTGGTCAACGGCGCGCCGGCCAGCGCCAGCGCCGGCAGGGCCAGCACCGCCGGCGCCGCGCGTCGCGCGCCGCCGGCCAGCGCCGGCACGCAGCCGACGCCGAGAAACAGCGCGCCCTTGGCCAGCCCGTGGTGCAGGGCGTACAGGGCGACGGCCGCCATCAGCGGGCCGGAGGCCCACGGCGCCAGCAGCGCGGCGCCGACGCCAACCGTCAGGAAGCCCATCTGGCTGATGCTCGAGTAGGCGAGCAGCGTCTTCGGCGCGCGCTGCGTCAGGCCGACGGCCACCGCGCCGAAGGCGGCG
>CAYLZU010000607.1:0-1602 GCA_964388005.1 uncultured Burkholderiaceae bacterium | reverse complement strand
TCCACCGGCCAACATAATTGACGCCGGCCGGTCGGGATAGTTGACGCCGCCCACCGGCGCCGCCCGCGGCTCGCCGACTGCCGCCACAATTCGCCGATGGACACCGATGACACCGACGATCTGAAGGCGCTCGTGCGAGGTCTCGACCGGGACACGCTGGACACGGTCCTGCTCGAACTGGCCACCGACCACGAGCTCGTTCGCAGACGGCTGCAACGCCTTCGCCTTGCGGCGCAGCCCCGCAAGCTGGCGGCGGCCTTCCGCGCCACGCTGTCGGGCTGGCGGCGCAGCACGCGATTCATCGACTACCGCGGCAGCCGCGCGTTCGGGCAGGAGATCGAGGCCTGGCTGGAGCAGGTTGGTCGCGAACTGGCGCCGGCGGACCCGGCATTGGCGCTCGATCTCGTCGAAGCGCTGATCCGCAGCGACGAGACTCTGTTCGAGCGCGCCGACGATTCCGACGGCTGCATCGCCGATGCGCTGCGCGCGGCCTGCCGCCTCTGGCTGCAGACCGCGGCGCATTGCGAGCCGCCGCCGGGCGGCTGGGGCGAACGCGTCTACCGGCTGGCGAGCGACGACGGCTACGGCGTGCGCGAAACGCTGCTGCGGCACGCGAACCTGCTGCTCGACGAGCCGGGCCTGCGGGAGCTGGTGGCGCGGTTCGAGGGTGAGCTGGCCAGGTCGCTCGAATCGGGAGGGAACAGGCGCGGCCTGCCGACCGGCGTCTTCGGCGCGTCAGGCTCGCTGCATCTGCTTTCCGAAGCGCTGCGCGACCCCGACATCCATGTGCAGGCGGTGCTGCGCTACAGCCCGGCGCCGAACCCGCTGCAGAAAGAGGGGTTCGTCGAGGCTTACCTGAAGTGCGGCCACCACGCCGATGCGCTGCGCTGGCTCGACGGCGACTGGGGGCACCACGAGCAGGTGCGCCTGCGGCTGCTCGCCAAGGCGTACGCCGGGCTCGGCCGGCGCGAAGAGTGCGCGCAGATCCGCAGGCGCCTGTTCGACGCCACCGCCAGCGTGTATGACTTTCGCGAGTGGCGCGATGTCCTGCCCGAGGAGGAGCGCGAGTCCGCCGCCGAGCACGCGCGGCAGGTGGCCGACGCTCTGGCGAGCCCCACCGCGGCGGCGACACTGCTGCTCGAACTCGGCGACGCCGACGCCGCCGAAGCGCAGCTCGTCCGTCGACATGCCGACATCGACGGCCGCGACTACCCGCTCCTTGTGCCGCTGGCCGAGACGCTGGAGAAGAGCCAGCGCCGGCTCGGCGCCACCGCCTGCTACCGCGCCCTGCTGCTGGCGATCCTCGACCGCGCATACGCCCGCGCCTACGGCCATGCGGCGAGCTACCTCGGCAAGCTGCGCCAGCTGGCCGCCGAACTGCCGCCGCAGCCTGGCCTCGAGCCGCACGCGGCGTTCGAGGCGGCGCTGCGCGCCCAGCACCCCCGCAAGACCGCGTTCTGGAGCAGGGTCACCGCGGGATGACGATTCGACCGGCCTCACACCAAGGTCACGTATTCGTGACCGTTTTCACCTGCCGATGATCGCCGTCCCCCCGTGCCAATATGACGTGAGACACCGCCCTTCGAGAATTTAGAGAGCAAA
>CAYLZU010000606.1:0-1603 GCA_964388005.1 uncultured Burkholderiaceae bacterium | reverse complement strand
ACACCGAGCCCGCCACCCGGCCTCCGGCGGCGATGATGCGTTCGGTCGCCTGCTGGCGCGTCAGGGTCGGCAGGGTGCCGGTCAGCACGACCGTCGCTCCGGCCAGCGCCCCGGCGGCGGCGCGGCCGCCGCCTTCCGGCCAGTGCACGCCCGCGGCCCGCAGCTCGGCGATCGCCTCGCGGTTGTGCGGTTCGGCGAAGAACCGGGCGATCGACGCCGCCACCACCGGACCGACATCGGCGACCTCGAGCAGCGCCGCCTCGTCGGCCGCCATCAGCGCCTCGAGCGAACCGAAGTGCGCCGCCAGGTCGCGCGCCGTGGTCTCGCCGACGTGGCGGATGCCGAGCGCGTAGATGAACCGCGCCAGCGTTGTCGATCTTGCCCTGTCGATCGCCGCCAGCAGATTGGCGGCCGACTTCTCCCCCATCCGCTCCAGCGCCGCCAGGGTGCCGATGTCGAGGCGGAAAAGGTCCGCCGGCGTGCGGACAAGGCCGCCGTCGACGAGCTGGTCGACCAGCCTCTCGCCGAGCCCCTCGATATCGAGCGCCCGCCGGCCGGCGAAGTGCAGCAGCGCCTGCTTGCGCTGCGCCGGACAGTAAAGGCCGCCGCTGCAGCGGTGGTCGGCCTGCACCTCGTCGCGCACCACGGCCGAGCCGCACACCGGGCAGCGGGTGGGCATCGCGCAAGGTCGCGCGCCCCCCGGCCGGCGTTCGGCGAGCACGGCGACGATCTGCGGGATGACGTCGCCGGCGCGGCGCACGGTCACGGTGTCGCCGACGCGCACGTCGAGGCTGCGCACGAAGTCCTCGTTGTGCAGGGTGGCGTTGCTGACGGTGACGCCGCCGACGAACACCGGCGCCAGCTTCGCCACCGGCGTCAGCTTGCCGGTGCGCCCGACCTGGACCTCGATCGCCAGCACCTCCGTCAGTTCCTCCTGCGCCGGGAACTTGTGCGCCACCGCCCATGCCGGCTCGCGGAGTAGCTTGTCGAGCCGTTTCAATCCGGCTAGGGAATCCTGTTTGCGCTGTCGGGCCAGCCTATCGAGCTCTTGCTGCAAGGCGAGCGAGTCGACCTTGTAGACGACGCCATCGATGTCGAACGGCAGCCGGTCGCGCTCGGCGGCGATGCGGGCGTGATACGCCACCAGTCCCGGCGCGCCGTCGACGACCTCGCGCCGCGACGACACCGGCAGCCCGAACGCCGCCAGCGCATCGAGGACCTGGCTGTGGTTCGGCGGCAGCTCCCAGCCCTGTACTTCGCCGAGCCCGTAGGCGCTGAAGGTCAGCGGCCGGCTGGCGGTGACCGCCGGATCGAGCTGGCGCACGAAACCGGCGGCGGCGTTGCGCGGATTGACAAACACCTTCTCGCCGAGGGCTGCCTGCCGCTGGTTCATCTTCTCGAACGCATCGCGGTGAATGTAGACCTCGCCGCGCACTTCGAGCACCGCTGGCGGCCGGCCCGCGGCCAGCCGCAGCGGCACGCTGCGCACGGTGCGCAGGTTCGGCGTCACGTCCTCGCCGGTTTCGCCGTCGCCGCGGGTGGCGGCGCGTATCAGCATGCCGTCCTTGTAGTGCAGGCTGATGGCGATGCCGTCGAACTTCAG
>CAYLZU010000605.1:0-1613 GCA_964388005.1 uncultured Burkholderiaceae bacterium | reverse complement strand
GCTCGCCCTGCTCACCCCGGTCCCGGTCGCCTCGGGACCGGCGGTGGGTGTCAATCGGCATTGAATATTGACCCCTGATCGGCGTGCAATTTTGACCCCCTGGTGGCGAGCGTGGTTCGCCCGGAGGCGATGCGCGGAAGCCTTTGGCTGAAGCGCAGCGCATCGCCGGAGGGCGCGTTCAGAAGAGGGGGTGATCAGGTTCGGTTTTTGAACCGCCAGGACTCGTTGCCGGTCTCGACGATGTCGCAGTGGTGGGTGAGGCGGTCCAGCAGTGCGGCCGTCATCTTGGCGTCGCCGAACACGGCCGGCCATTCGCCGAAGGCGAGATTGGTGGTGACGAGGATCGAGGTGCGTTCGTAGAGCCGGCTGATCAGGTGGAACAGCAACTGCCCGCCGGCCTGGGCGAAGGGCAGGTAGCCGAGCTCGTCGAGGACGACGAAGTCGAGCCGGCAGAGGCGTTCGGCGAGGCGTCCCTGGTGACCGGCGCGGGCCTCGGCATCGAGCCGGTTGACCAGGTCGACCACGGTATAGAACCGACCCCGGGCACCTTGGCGGATACACGACCGGGCGATCGCCACCGCCAGATGGCTTTTGCCGGTGCCGGTGCCGCCGATGAGAACGACGTTGCGTTGCTGGCCGAGGAAGCCGCCGGTGGCGAGATCCCGAACCAGTGCCTCGTTGATGGGCGTCTCACCGAATTGGAAGTCGGCCAACTCCTTGAGCAGCGGCAGCTTGGCGATGGTGATCTGGTATTTGATCGAGCGGGCGTGTTTCTCGGCGATCTCGGCGCTCAGCAAGGCGCCGACGATCTGCTGCACCGGATGCTGACGTTTAAGGCCATCGGCGATCACCTCGTCGAAAGCGGCGCGCATGCCGAACAGCCGGAGCGTCCCCATCATCTCCAGGAGTTCATGCCGCTGCATCGCCGTTCCTCCTGAGATTATCGTAGCGGCGGCAATCGGCCGCCGGTGGATGCATCAGGCACAGCGCCTGAGGGACCGGGATCGACTCCGGGATCGCCGGTTGCCGGCGGCGGGCGAGGATGTTGAGGACGACGTCGCTGGAGTGGACACCGCCGGCGAGCGCCTCGGCGCAGGCCGCCTCGACCGCCTTGAGCCCATCGCTCAGCACGGCGGTGAGGATATCGACCATCTGCCGGTCGCCATCGCCTGCTTGCGCGAGCCGCTGCCGGACGCGGTTCAGGGCCGAAGGCAGAACCCAGTCCTTGAACGGCGCGCCATTGCGCAAGGCGCCGGGCTTCCGCGCCAGAACCGGCACATAATGCCAGGGATCATAGATCGTCCGACCGCGGCCGAAGCATCGTTGGTGGTTGCCGACGATCGCGCCGTCCTGGCGGATGACGATCCGCTCGGCGTAGGCCTGGACCTCGACCGGCCGGCCGACTGCGGTGGCCATCACCGAATACTTGTTATGATCGAAGCGAACCAGGCAGGTCTTGGAGACGGCCGCCGGCTGGGCGTGAAAGCCGTCGAACGGGCCGGGATAACCGATCAGCGTCGGCCGTTCGTCCTCGAAGACCGACCAGATCGTCCGGTCCTTCAGCTCCGGATGCGGCTGCGCCTTGGCCCAGGCAACACATCGGTCGAGCAGCC
>CAYLZU010000604.1:0-1618 GCA_964388005.1 uncultured Burkholderiaceae bacterium | reverse complement strand
ACAGGAACAGATAGGCGGCGCAGAACGCGGCGGCGAGCGCCAGCACCCAGTCCTGCACCGGCACGTAGTGGCGCGGCGAGTGCTTCAGCGCCGGGTACGACGTGTAGGCGAGGAAGACGGCAAAGGCGAGGTGGATCGCCCGCGCCTCGGTGTCGTTGAAGACGAGGATGCCGAGCGCGAACGGCAGCGGCGACGCGTACCAGAGCTGGAAAGCCGACCAGGCCAGCGCCACCAGCAGCAGCAGGGTCCCCGTGGCCCCGGTCGGATTGCGGCCGCCGGTGTCGGCCTCGGCGACCATCTGCTGCAGCTTGTCGCGATCGGCGCGGGCCTCGTCGTTCGGGCTGCCCATCGTCTTGTCCCCCTGCGGCTGCCGTGCTTGTTGTGGCCGCGATGTTCCGCTGCCCAGGGGCACGAAGTCAAACAGGCCGGGGTCGACCCGGCCTGTCTGCGTGCCGCGGTGCCCGCGCCAAGGCGCGGCGCCGGTTTACATCCAGCCCTTTTCCTTGTAGTAGCGCACCGCACCCTCGTGCAGCGGCGCCGACAGGCCGTCCTTGATCATCTTCTTCGGATCGAGGTTGGCCAATGCCGGGTGCAGCTTCTTGAACTCGTCGAAGTTCTCGAACACCGCCCGGGTGACGTTGTAGACGACGTCGGCCGGCACCTTGGTGCTGGTGACGAAGGTCGCCAGCACGCCGTAGGTCTGGGCCGGGTTGGGGTTATTGGCGTACAGGCCGCCGGGGATGGTCGCGTAGGCGTAAAAGGGGTATTCCTTGACCAGCTTGTCGACCGCCGGGCCGGTCAGCGAAACGAGCTGCGCGCCGCAGGTGGTGGTCGGATCCTGGATGTTGGCCGACGGGTGGCCGACGCCGTAGAAGAAGCCGTCGATCTTGTTGTCGCACAGCGCCGGGCCGTGCTCGTCGGCGCGCAGCTCGGCGGCGAGCGCGAAGTCCGACAGTTTCCAGCCCATCGCCTCGAGCAGCTGCTCCATCGACGCGCGCGTGCCGGAGCCCGGGTTGCCGACGTTGAAGCGCTTGCCCTTGAAGTCGGTGAAGCTCTTGATGTTCGCTTCCTTGCGCGCCAGCACGGTGAACGGCTCCGGGTGCAGCGAGAACATCGCCCGCAGCTCCGTGTTCGGGCCGGCGTCCTTGAAGGCCGAGGTGCCCTTGACGGCATGGAACATCCAGTCGGACTGGGTCACGCCCATGTCGAGCTCGCCGGCGCGGATGGTGTTGATGTTGAACACCGAGCCGCCGGTGGACTCGACCGAGCAGCGGATGCCGTGCTTGGCGCGGTCCTTGTTGACCAGCCGGCAGATCGCGCCGCCGGCGGCGTAGTACACGCCGGTGACGCCGCCGGTGCCGATGGTGACGAAGCGCTGCTGCGCCGCCGCCTGCGGTGCCGCCGCGGCAAAGCCGAACGCGAGCGCGGCCGCGCACACCGAAACTGTGAATCTCATCGCAATCTCCTTGTTGAAGTTGGACTTGTCCGCCACGGCGGGTGCACCGCCCGCGCACTATGACGCCCCCGAATCGAGGCCGCAACGGCGGCTGACCCCTACGAAACCGCGCGCGTCGGCAAAGCTAGCGCAGATCGGGCCCCGGCGCGAGCCGCATGCGGC
>CAYLZU010000603.1:0-1621 GCA_964388005.1 uncultured Burkholderiaceae bacterium | reverse complement strand
GCGAGCCGGCGCAGGTGCCGGGCACCTTCCAGCAGGCGTTCCACCTGATGCGCTCCGGGCGGCCGGGGCCGGTACTGATCGACCTGCCCTTCGACGTGCAGATGGCCGAGATCGAGTTCGACATCGAGACCTACGAGCCGCTGCCGGTCTACAAGCCAACCGCCGCCCGCAGGCAGATCGAGAGGGCGCTCGACATGCTGGCCGCGGCCGAGAAGCCGGTCATCGTCGCCGGCGGCGGCATCATCAACGCCGACGCGGCCGAACTGCTGGTGGAGTTCGCGGAACTCACCGGCGTGCCGGTGATCCCGACGCTGATGGGCTGGGGCGCGATCCCCGACGACCATCCGCTGATGGCCGGCATGTGCGGGCTGCAGACCTCGCACCGCTACGGCAACGCGACGATGCTGGCGGCCGACTTCGTGCTCGGCATCGGCAACCGCTGGGCCAACCGGCACACCGGCTCGGTCGATGTCTACACCAAGGGCCGCAAGTTCGTGCACGTGGACATCGAGCCGACGCAGATCGGCCGCGTGTTCGCGCCCGATTACGGCATCGTCTCGGACGCCAGGGCGGCGCTGCAGCTGTTCGTCGAGGTGGCGCGCGAGCGGAAGGCCGCCGGCAAGCTGCGCGACTACGCCGACTGGGCCGGCCGCTGCGCCGAGCGCAAGCGGCTGATGCTGCGCAAGACGCACTTCGACCAGGTGCCGATCAAGCCGCAGCGCGTGTACGAGGAGATGAACAGGGTCTTCGGCCGCGACACGGTGTACGTGACGACGATCGGCCTGTCGCAGATCGCCGGCGCGCAGTTCCTGCACGTCTACGGGCCGCGGCAGTGGATCAACTGCGGCCAGGCCGGGCCGCTGGGCTGGACGATTCCCGCTGCGCTCGGTGTGGTGGCGGCCGATCCGACAAAGACGGTGGTGGGGCTGTCGGGTGACTACGACTTCCAGTTCCTGATCGAGGAGCTCGCCGTCGGCGCGCAGTTCCGCCTGCCCTACGTTCAGGTGCTGGTCAACAACAGCTACCTGGGCCTGATCCGCCAGTCGCAGCGCAACTTCCAGATGGACTTCTGCGTGCAGCTCGCGTTCGAGAACCAGAACATCCCGGAAGGCGAAGGCGATCTTCGCGGCTACGGCGTCGACCACTGCAAGGTGGTGGAGGGCCTGGGCTGCAAGGCGCTGCGCGTGACCGAGCCGGACCGGATCGAAAGCGCGTTGCGGCAGGCGCAGCAGATGGCGCAGCAGTACCGCGTGCCGGTGGTCGTCGAGTGCATCCTGGAGCGCGTGACCAACATCGCTATGGGCACCGAGATCGACAACGTGATCGAGTTCGAGGAGATCGACTGCCGCCACCCCGAGGGCCGCAAGGGGCTGGAACTGGCGGGGCTGCTGGAGTGATGCGGCTTATGCTCCATCAATCGCTGGCCAACTCTCGCGCCTCATCGGCGTCGTTCCCGCGAAAGCGGGAACCCAGCGACATTTCTTGCAACGACACTGGATCCCCGCCTGCGCGGGGATGACGATGCGGGCAGCCACGACCGATCGCAAACCAGGACCACGGGGAGATCATGCCCAGAATCGCCGCCAACCTCACCATGCTGTTCAACGAGGTGCCGTTCCTC
>CAYLZU010000602.1:0-1626 GCA_964388005.1 uncultured Burkholderiaceae bacterium | reverse complement strand
CTACGTCAACCTCGGCATCGGCCTGCCGACGCTGGTGGCCAACTACATCCCGCCCGGCATGGACGTGATGCTGCAGTCGGAAAACGGCCTGCTCGGCATCGGCCCGTTCCCGACCGAGGACGAAGTCGACCCCGACCTCATCAACGCCGGCAAGCAGCTCGTCACGGCGCTGCCGGGCTCGAGCTACTTCTCCAGCGCCGATTCGTTCGCGATGATCCGCGGCGGCCACATCAACCTGGCGATCCTCGGCGCGATGCAGGTCAGCGAGAAGGGCGATCTCGCCAACTGGATGATCCCCGGCAAGCTGGTCAAGGGCATGGGCGGGGCGATGGACCTGGTGGCCGGCGTCGAGCGCGTGGTGGTGCTGATGGAGCACTGCGCCAGGAACGGCGAGCACAAGATCCTGCAGCAGTGCACGCTGCCGCTCACCGGCGTGGGCGTGGTCAACCGGCTGATCACCGACCTCGGCGTGTTCGACATCGTCGCCGACGGCCTGAAGGCGGTCGAACTTGCCCCCGGCGTGAAGCCGGCGGAAGTGCGGCTGAAGACCGGTTGCCACGTGCATCTGTCGCACCTGGAGGCCGGTGCCTGAACGACCGTGATGGGCGCCGCCGCAAGCCCCGCCCCTCGCCTGCGGCGCGCGAAATCCTCGCCGCCGACGCGGCGCTGCCCGGAGCCATCCGCGGCTGAGTCTGGCGCCGCCTCATGCAGTGCATCGCCGGAGGAGACCCGGCGCGGCGACGGCATGTGGCGGCGGCGATGAGCGGCCCGCACCACCACCACCCCGGCAACGATCGGTTCGGCGGCCACGAGCACGGCGACAGCAGCTACAACCACCAGTCGCGGCCGCACGGCGCGTGGCCGCTGGCGATCGCCGTTGCGCTGACCCTCGGCTACGCCTTCATCGAACTCGTCGGCGGCCTGTGGTCCGGGTCGCTGGCGCTGCTGGCCGATGCCGGCCACATGGTCACCGACTCGGCGGCGCTGCTGTTCGCGCTGGCGGCCAACTTCATCGCCCGCCGGCCGGTGTCGGACCGCTTTTCGTTCGGCTTGGCGCGGGTCGAGGTGGTGGCGGCCTTCGTCAATGCGCTGGCGATGCTCGGCGTGGTGGCCTGGATCTTCTACGAGGCGATCGACCGCCTGAACCAGCCGGTCGAGGTCAGGGGCCTGGGCGTGTTCGTCATCGCCGGCGTCGGCCTCCTCGTCAACCTCCTGGTGGCGTGGACGCTGTCGCGCGACCGCGAGAACGTCAACACCCGCGCCGCGCTGATCCACGTGATGGGCGACCTGCTCGGCTCGGTGGCCGCCATCGTCGCCGGCCTGGTGATCCATTTCGGCGGGCCGCCGATGGCCGACCCGCTGCTGTCGATGTTCGTGGCGGCGCTGATCCTGCGCTCGACCTTCGGCGTGCTGCGCGAGACCACGCACGTGCTGCTCGACAGCGTGCCGGCCGGCGTCGACTACAACAAGGTGGGCCTGACGCTGGCGCAGGTGCCGGGCATCGTCTCGGTGCACGACCTGCACGTCTGGGCAATGGTGCCGGGCAAGGCGGCGCTCTCGGCGCACGTGCTGGTCGACGACATCGAGCGCTGGCCGGTGATCCTGCACCAGGTGCGGCACCTGATG
>CAYLZU010000601.1:0-1627 GCA_964388005.1 uncultured Burkholderiaceae bacterium | reverse complement strand
GGTGATCGGCGTCTGCGCCGACCACCGCGTCTGCACCGCCGCCTGCCCGACCGGGGCGCTGACGGTGGTCGCCACCGAGGGTGCCGCCAGCCTCACCTTCGCCTCGACGTCCTGCATCGGCTGCGGCGCCTGCGCCCGCGCCTGTCCGGAGGGCGCGCTGCTCGTCGAGCAGCACGGCGGCGAGCGAGCGACGGCGGTGCTCGCCCGGCACGAGCAGAAGGTGTGCGGCACCTGCGGCGACCTCTTCACGCCGCGGGCGGGCGAGGCGGTGTGCCTGGCCTGCAGCAAGACGCAGCGCTTCATCGGCGATGCGATGACGCAGTTGTACGGCGCAAGGAACTGACCGGCGCGCAGCCGGCTTCTTGGAGGGAGACCAGCGATGGGCATCACGGACAGCATCTTCAGGTCGCGGTTGTCGCGGCGACGCTTCCTGCAGGCCACGGCGGCCACCGGCGCCGCCGGTGCCGTCGGCAGCGGGCTTTCGACCCTGCAGCCGGCGCAGGCGCAGGCGCCGGCGGCGAGCGGCGGGACCAAGATCACCAAGAGCATCTGCCACCAGTGCCCGGCGCGCTGCGGCATCGACGTCTACACCACCGACGGCCGCGTGCACGCCATCTACGGCACCTCCGATCACCCGATCTCGAACGGCAAGCTGTGCCCGAAGGGGCCGCTGGGCGCCTACACGCTGTACGACCCCGACCGCTTCAAGAGTCCGATGAAGCGGACCAACCCGAAGAAGGGCCGCAACGAGGATCCCAAGCTGGTGCCGATCTCCTGGGACGAGGCGCTCGGCATGGTCGCCGAGCGGCTGAACATGCTGCGCGACAAGGGCGAGAGCCACCGCTTTGCGCTGTGCTTCGGCCGCGGCTGGGGTGCCTCCTGCGCCGGCCTGCTCGGCACCTTCGGCGGTCTGTACGGATCGCCCAACGTGCCGATCGGGCATTCGTCGATGTGCTCGGACGGCTCGATCCTGTCCAAGCAGTGCACCGACGGCAACGCCTCGTACAGCGCCTACGACTACCGCAACTCGAACTACCTGCTGATCTTCGGCGCGAGTTTCCTCGAGGCCTTCCGCCCGTACAACAACAACATGCAGGTCTGGGGCTACATCCGCGGCGAGAAGAGCCCGAAGACCCGCGTGACGGCGGTCGACGTGCACATGAACACGACGCTCGCGGCCAGCGATCGCGCGCTGCTGCTCAAGCCCGGCACCGACGGCGCGCTGGCCCTGGCCATCGCGCACGTGATCCTGACCGAAGGGCTGTGGGAGAAGAGCTTCGTCGGCGACTTCAAGGACGGCGTGAACCTGTTCAAGAGCGGGCAGACCGTCGACCCGGCGAGTTTCAACGAGAAGTGGGTCAAGGGACTGGTCGAGTGGTGGAACCTGGAAGTCAAGGACCGCACGCCGGCGTGGGCCGCTGGTGTCACCACCCTTTTCGAACGCGACATCGTCGCCACCGCGCGCGAATTCGGCACGACGCGGCCGGCGATCGCCCTGTTCGAGCGCGGGGCGCACGCCCATTCGAACGGGATCATGAACGGCATGGCGATCCACACGCTCAATGCGCTGGTCGGCTCGATGTACGCCAAGGGCGGGCTGATGTACCAGATGGGCCCGGCCTACGGC
>CAYLZU010000600.1:0-1628 GCA_964388005.1 uncultured Burkholderiaceae bacterium | reverse complement strand
CGTCGGCCCGCACCTCACGCACGATGCCGAGTTCGGTCACCGAGATCACCGGGATCTCGGGGTCGGCGACGCGCGCCAGCACGTCCCAGGCCTGCTCGGCGGTCAGCATGCGGCGCCCGTCCTGACCCGATCGCGCTTCACCACGTCGCCCCCGGATACGCCCGCTGCAGGTACTGCATCTCCGCCAGCAGGTGTCCCATGTGCTCGCTGTGCCGCCCCTGCTTGCCGTGCGACAGGAACGCGGTGCGCGCCGGCACCTTCAGCGTCGCCACCTCGAGCACCGGCAGCACCGCGGCTTCCCACCCTTCGGCGAGCGTCGACCAGGCCGGGCCGATGCCGGCGGCGGCAGCCGCCTCGTCGGTGGCGGTGGGGGAGAAGAATTCGGCCGTGTACGGCCACAGGTAGTCGAGCGCCCGCTGCATGCGGGCATGCGATTCGTCGGTGCCGTCGCCGAGCCGCACGGTCCAGTCGGACGCATGCTGCAGGTGGTAGCGCGATTCCTTGACGCTCTTGCCGGCGATGGCCGCCAGCTGCGCGTCGGACGAGGCCGCGAGCGCCGGCCAGAGCTGCATCTGCCAGGCGGCGAAGAGGAAGTTGCGAAGGATCGTGCGGCCGAAGTCGTCGTTCGGCAGCTCGCAGATCGTGAGATTCCGGTACTGCGGCTCGGCGCGCAGGAAGGCGAGCGCGTCCTCGTCGCGGCCGCGGCCTTCGAGGCTGCCGGCGTGCGCGAGCAGCAGCCGCGCCTGCCCGATCAGGTCGAGCGCGGTGTTGGTGAGCGCGATGTCCTCCTCGATCACCGGCCCGTGGCCGCACCACTCCGACAGCCGCTGACCGAGAACGAGCGCGCTGTCGGCGATGCGCAGGACGTAGTCGAGGTGGGCGGTGTCGGCGGAAGTTACGGTAGTGGTTGACATCGTCGGTCCTGGTTCCTTGGATTCCCGCCGCAGCCTGCCCCCGAATGCTTTTATCGGGGGCGGGGATGACGGCGTCGTCTCCAATCGCTTCGCTCTTGGACGCCGCCGTCACATGTGGTTGACTTCGTCGGGCAGCGTGTAGAAGGTCGGGTGGCGGTAGATCTTGTCCTCGGCCGGGTCGAACAGTTCCGGCTTGGCGTCGGGATCGGAGGCGTGGATGTCGGACGCCTTCACCACCCAGATGCTCACCCCCTCCATCCGCCGCGTGTAGACGTCGCGCGCGTTCTGCAGCGCCATCCTCGCGTCCGGCGCGTGCACGCTGCCGCAGTGCTTGTGATCCAGGCCGCTCTTGCTGCGGATGAACACTTCCCACAGCGGCCATTCCCTGCTTTCCATCTGCTCCCCCGAATGGTCAAGCCGCCAGCCGGTCGCGGTGGCGCTGCTTTTCCGCGTGCGCCAGCGCCGCCTCGCGCACCCAGGCGCCGTCCTCCCACGCCTTGACGCGGTCGGCCAGGCGGTCGCGGTTGCACTGGCCGTGGCCGTTGACGACGTTCCAGAACTCGTCCCAGTCGATCGGGCCGAAGTCCCAGTGGCCGCGCGCTTCGTTCCACGACAGCATCGGGTCGGGCAGCGTCACGCCGAGCACCTTCGCCTGCGGCACGGTGGCGTCGACGAACTTCTGCCGCAGATCGTCGTTGCTGATCCGCTTGATGC
>CAYLZU010000599.1:0-1628 GCA_964388005.1 uncultured Burkholderiaceae bacterium | reverse complement strand
ACGTAGGTCTCCTCCATCTCGGTGTCGAGCACGCCCTTGATCGGCGCCTCGATCCGGTCCCGCCGCGGCAGCGTCTGCGGCAGCTCGACGAAGGTGCGCTCCAGCGCCGACAGCAGGTGGCGCTTGATCGAGGCGTCGTAGACGCGGTTCTCGACCTCGATGATCGAGCGGTCGAAGAGATTGAGCAGGAAGTCGTAGCGGATGCCGGCTTCCTTCGCCACCGTCTCGCCGGCGGCGAGGTACTGGCTGCCGGCGATGTCGCGGAAGAAGTCGCTCTTGCGCTTGGCTCCGGGCGCGAAGAGCAGGTGCGCCTCGGCCCGCAGCCTTCGGAACACCTCGGCGAGCGCCTCGCGCACCGCGGCGGTGGCGTCGCCGAACTTCGCCGTTTCGAGGTTGCGCTGGCAGGTGGCTTCGAGGTCGCCGAGCTGCTCGAGGTACTGCTCGGCGCGGAAGTCGCGTTCGAGCTGGCCGATGAAGCCGTCGAGCCCGCCGTTCAGCGCTCCGGTTTCGGCGAGCGCGCGGCGGAACAGATGGAAGCGGCCGTTGAGCAGCGCTTCCTGCTTGGCGATCGTCGCCGCGGTGTCGTAGTTGGAGCGCGAGTTGGTGATGCCGCGGCCGAGGACGTGCTGGTTCTCGTCGATCACCACCGCCTTGGTCGTGGTCGAGCCCAGATCGATGCCGATGAAGCAACGCATGGTCCGCCTCCGCCTCAGTGCGCCGTCGCGATCGGGATGAAGCCGGGCGTGCCGACGGCCGCGGCGGCGGTGCGCTTCTGCTTGACCATCTGGAAGTAGCTCTCCAGCCGGTTCTTGACGTTGGCGGCCGAGAAGTAGCGCGGGTCGACGAGATCGGTCTCGACGAAGGCGGCAGGCTTGCCGGTGCGGCGCTCGACCTCGCGCAGGATCAGAAGTTGCCCGGCGGAGAAGCTGTTGCAGCTCTTGATCGAGTTGATCAGCAGGCCGTCGGCCTGGTACTCGTCGATGTAGCGGCAGATCATGTCGATCCGCGACGGCAGGTTGAGGTTCGTGTAGCAGCCGAGGCAGTAGTCGGCGAGCGACTCCAGCGGATGTTCGGGGTCGTGGCGGAAGCCGAAGTCGTACAGGCCACCGACCTTGGCGTAGGTGGAGGAAACGACGACCGCGCCCTCGTCGTAGAACATCTTCCAGAAGTCGCGGAAGCTGGTCCAGTTGGGCGGCCCCTCGACCACCAGCCGGTACTTCTCCTCGCCCATCTCGCCCTCGGGCGTGACCGGGCCCTTGCCGTCGCGCACCCGCTGCTCGATCTCGCCGCGCAGCACGCGGTAGTACTCGGTGGCCTCGGGCGTGCCACGGAAGGCGGTGAAAATGGGGCCGATGTAATAGACGGCGCCGAAGTAACCGTCGATCGGCGAGGGCCGGTTCTTGGCGCTGTGCAGGACGGCGACCAGGTCCTCCTCGGCCCTGGCCGACTCGCGCATGTACTGGCGCAGCCGGTCGATGTCGAACTTCACGCCCGAGACGCGTTCGAGGGCCGGGATCACTGTCTCCTTCAGCTGCCTGACCACGTACTCGCGCATGTTCGGCGCGATTCTCCCTTCGCCCTGGTACGGCACGTGCAGCATCACCGTCTCGCAGCCGTACTTGTGGCGG
>CAYLZU010000598.1:0-1629 GCA_964388005.1 uncultured Burkholderiaceae bacterium | reverse complement strand
ACCGTGTCGTCGTCGTCGAGCTGGACCACCGGCACGCCGGCCTGCGCCAGGTCGATCGCGGCAGCCAGGCCGACCGGCCCGGCGCCGACCACTACCAGCGGATGGCGGCCGACGCTGCCGCGAATCTGTTCGGGCGGCCGGACATATTCGAACTTCGGATACTGGTATGTTTTCAGCATCGTCCCCTCCTGACTATCGTTCGTCATTCGGCCTGCAGCGCGTGCCACATTTCCTTGTCGCGCGCCGCGGTCCAGATGCGCGGGTGCTCGATGCCGGAAGCCTCGTCCACCGCGCGCGTCACATCGAAAGGCAGGCAGTGTTCGTAGATGAACACGTGGCCGAACTTCGGGTCCATCGCCTTCCTCGTGTGCGCCATCGCCTGCTTGAGATCCATGCCTCGAGCGACGGCTTCCTTGGCGCACGCGAACAGGGTGGTCACGAAGTCGCGGGTGTAGGCCAGGCCATCCGCGACTTGCTGGGGCGTATCGAGCGCCGGGCCGCGACCGGGCACCAGTTTTTCCGCGCCGAGCGCCGCCAGCGCATCGAGAGTGGCCGGCCACTGCGCCAACTGCGCATCGCCGGTATAGCAGGCGGCGCCATACTCGACCAGGTCGCCGGAGAACAGCACCTTCTCGGCCGGCACCCAGACCACGGTGTCGCCCTTGGTGTGACCGGCGCCCGGATGCAGGATCTGCACCTCCAGCCCATCGAGATGGAGCGTGATCTTCTGCTCGAACACCAGCGTCGGCCAGGTCAGCCCCGGCACCGACTCGAAGTTGCGGAACAGGCGCGGGAAGCGCTCGTATTCGGATTGCATGTCCTGCGCGCCACGCTCGACGATCAGCTCCCAGGTGCCGCGGCTGGCGATGATCTCCTGCATCCCCTCCGCCCGGTAGGCCGAGGCGCCGAGCACGCGCACCGCGTGGTAATGGGACAGCACCGCGTACTTGATCGGCGCCCGGCTCACTCGGCGAATTTCGGCGATCAGCCGCTGTGCCATCGCCGGCGTGGCCAGCGTGTCGCAGATCAGCACGGCGTTTGGCGTGACGATCACGCCGGTATTCGGGTCGCCCTCGGCGGTGTAGGCCCAGCAGTGCTCCGAGAGCCGGGCGAAGGTGGTCTGCTTTTCCTCGAGGTCGGCGACCGAGGCGAATCGTTTTTCCGTCATTGGGATCCTTTCTCTCAGATGCCGAGGTACGCGGCGCGCACCTCTTCGTTCTTCAGCAATTCCTGGCCGGTGCCGGCGAGCGTCACGCGGCCGGTCTCCAGCACGTAGGCCCGGTCGGCGATCGCCAGCGCGGCGCTGGCGTTCTGTTCGACCAGCAGGATGGTCATGCCCCGGCTGCGCAGCGTCTTCACCACGTTGAACACTTCCTCGACCAGCAAGGGCGCGAGGCCCATCGAGGGTTCGTCGAGCAGCAGCAGCCGCGGACGGCCCATCAGCGCGCGGCCGATCGCCAGCATCTGCTGCTGGCCGCCCGACAGCGTGCCGGCCGGCAGCGCGCGTTTCTCCTCGAGGACCGGAAACAGCGCATAGACCTGGGCGAGATCGGCGGCGCAGCGCTCGCGCGGCTGAGTGTAGGCGCCCAGCCGCAGGTTGTCCTCGATCGACAGCGGGCCGAATACCTG
>CAYLZU010000597.1:0-1633 GCA_964388005.1 uncultured Burkholderiaceae bacterium | reverse complement strand
ATTCGTCGCAGGGCGGGGGCACCAAGGACACCTGGGTGCTCGAGCGGTGACATCGGACATCGTGACCCGTGACCGGTGAACCGCTGATGCCTGGGCAGGATCGACACGGTCGCGGGGCCGGCATCGACAGTCCGATGCGGGCGCCGATGGGCGGCCAGCGCGCAGCTCGTGTCAAGGCGCGAAGCGCCGGCCGCAGCCAAAACGCCTGGCGGCGCAGCAGCGACGCCGGGTGTTCGCGGCCCGGGGGCCACGATGCTTAGCCGGACGGCCGACCATCTGTTCTGGATGGCGCGTTACATTGAAAGGGCCGAGAACACCGCCCGCATGCTCGACGTCAACATGTCGACCTCGCTGCTGCCGCAGTCGGCCGAGGATGCCGAGCGCGGCTGGCGGGCGATGCTGGGCATCTCCGAACTCCAGCAGGCCTTCGACGCCAAGTATCCGCTGCTCACCGCGGCCGAGGTGCTCGACTTCATGGTCCGCGACCCGACCAATCCGTCGTCGATCTACTCGTGCATGCACGCGGCGCGGGAGAACGCCCGTGCGGTGCGCGGAGCGCTGACGACGGAGGTCTGGGAGACGCACAACGACACCTGGCTGCAGCTGCAGAGCCGGCTCGCCGAGGGTGTGCTGGAGCGCGACCCGCCGCAGCTGTTCGAGTGGGTCAAGTACCGCTCGCATGTCTCGCGCGGCGTCACCATCGGCACCATGCTCAAGGACGAGGCGTTCTTCTTCATCCGCCTCGGCACCTTCCTGGAGCGGGCCGACAACGCGGCGCGGATCATCGACGTCAAGTTCCATGACAACGGCGAGGGCCAGGAACTGCTGCCCGCGGGCCGCGGCAACGGCGTCGGCCACAAGCAGCGCGACTTCTACTACTGGGCGGCGGTGCTGCGTTCGGTGTCCGCCTTCGAGGTCTACCGCAAGGTCTACCGCGACGTGATCACCCCGGAGCGGGTGGCCGAACTGCTGATCCTGCGCGGCGACATGCCGCGGTCGCTGGCCGCCTGCATCAACGAGGTCTGCGACAACCTCGAGAAGGTCCGCAACAGCCGCTCCGGCGAGACCGAGCGCCGCGCCGGGCTGCTGCGCGCCGAGCTGCGCTATGGCCGCATCGAGGACATCCTGCACCAGGGGCTGCACGGCTATCTGACTGGATTCCTGGAGCGGGTCAACGATATCGGCGGCCGCATCAGCCAGGACTTCCTGGTGCCGCTTGCCGCCAGCTGAGCGGCGACGCGTCCGTAGAATCCGGCGACCTCGATCTTCCCGGACCGGACGATGACCTACTGCGTGGCGATGCGGCTGAATGCCGGCCTCGTGTTCCTGGCCGACTCGCGCACCAACGCGGGCGTCGACCAGATCTCGACCTTCCGCAAGATGACGGTGTTCGAGCACCCCGGCGAGCGGCTGATGGTGCTGCTTTCGGCCGGCAACCTGGCGATCACGCAGACGGTGCGGCAGATCGTCTGCGAGCGCACCGGCCCGCACGACGACAGCGTGTGGAACGCCAAGACCATGTTCGAGGCGGTGCGGGTGGTCGGCGAGGCGGTGCGCGAGGTGCGCGCCCGCGACGCCGCGGCGCTGAAGGACGCCGGCATCGAGTTCAACTGCAGCTTCATCTTCGGCGGCC
>CAYLZU010000596.1:0-1644 GCA_964388005.1 uncultured Burkholderiaceae bacterium | reverse complement strand
GGCCTGCGGAATGAACAGGGTGTCGATACGCAGCGCCTCGGTCACGCGCGTGCGGACGAACATGCTCGACACCAGCACGAGTCCGTAGGCGATGGCTCCGGCGTTGACGGCGGTGTCCATGGCGATCGAGGCGGGCGGCGTTCGCGGGCAAGCGGCAGCGGCGCGCGCTACACCGGCTGATGCAGGTCGATGCGCTTCATCCTCTCTTTCTCGGCATCGGTGAGCTTGTCCCACCAGGTGCCGCCGGCATTGCCGTAGTCGAAGCGCTCCGAACCCTTGCGGGTGTAGTACCACCAGTTGATCCACAGCGAGTAGACGTAGAAGATCGCGGCGCCGACGAAGAAGGCGGTCACGGTGCCGGTCTTCTCCAGCGAGGTGGCGATCAGCGAGTTCCAGACGAACGGGCCGAAAGCTGCCCAGGCGCCGGTCCAGCCGAGCATCTGCGCCCCCTTGCCGGGCGAGTAGGCGAAGACGATCGGGTACTGGCGGAAGGTGGCGGCGTTGTTGATGCCGGTCATCAGGAAGATCCACAGCATTCCCCACAGGAAGCCCGCGAACTGATCGACGCTCGCCGGCGTCAGGTAGCCGCCGAAGATCAGGAAGGCGATGCCTCCGATCTGGCCGGTCGTGGTCCAGTGCATGCCCTTGCTGCCGCCGAACCTGTCGAACAGGCCGCCGGTGAGGAAGCGCACCAGGCCGCCGATCAGCGGGCCGAGGTAGGCGTAGGTGAGCGGATCGGGCGCGCCGTCGAAGTTGCCGTACAGCGTCTTGATCAGCATCGGGAACGCCGCCGAGAAGCCGGAGAACGAACCGAACGAGCAGATGTAGGTGATGGTGCAGTTCCAGGTGTGCGTGCGGGCCCGGTTGCGGCTGCTCAGGATCTCGAACTGGCCGAGAAAGCCGCGCGACGGCAGCTGCAGGCTGCGCAGGAAGATGACCGACAGGACGAAGGCCAGCAGCAGGAACGGAATCCAGATGAAGGCGGCGTTCTGCAGCCACAGCGGCTTCTTGACGACGTCGCGCACGGCGACGTCGGTGATCGCGCCGGCGGCATCGCGCTTGACCTCGAGCGCCACGCCCCTGGTCGGCGTGAACTCGACCACCGCGCCGCGCTCGTCGCGCCTGACCACTTCCTGGATCTTCTTGACCTGGTCGGTCTCGCGCAGCACGACGTCCTTGAGCACGCCGTCGGCCTTGACGACCTCGATCGCGGCGGTCAGTTCCGGCTTGTTGACGGCCACGTCCCTGACGATGCCGCCTTCCTTCTTCACGGTCAGCGCGCCCTTGATCGGGTCCGCCTTGGTGAAGACCTGCGGCCCGCCGGCAACCGCGCCGAGTGCGGCGAAGCCGATGATCCACGGCGCGACGAACTGCACGATCGAGACGCCGAAGTTGCCCAGTCCGGCCTGGATGCCCATCGCCGTGCCCTGCAGCCGCTTCGGAAAGAAGATGCTGGTCGACGGCATGAACGAGGAGAAGTCGCCGCCGCCGAGCCCGCACAGGAAGCCGATGATCATGAACGTGCTCCAGGGCGTGGAAAGGTCCTGGACCGCGTAGCCGAGCCAGATCATCGGAATGATCTTGATGATGGTGGAGATGCTGATCACCGGCCGCGTGCCGAGCACCGGGATGAAGTTGGAGTGG
>CAYLZU010000595.1:0-1648 GCA_964388005.1 uncultured Burkholderiaceae bacterium | reverse complement strand
CAGCAGGCGCTGCAACGCTCGACATCGTCGTTGCCGAGGCCGTTGCGCTCGCCGCCGAAGACGAACGCCACGTCGCCCGGCTCGCTGGCGAGGTGCGACCGCGCCCGCGCGGCGGCGCTGCGCAGATCCACCAGCGGCGGACCAAACTGCCGCGCGTAGCCGGTCATGGCGAAGGACAGCCGGACGCCTTCGAGCGCCTGCGCGAGGTCGTCGTGCGTGCTGGCGGCAAGCAGCACATCGGACGCCTGGGTGGCGAAGGCGAGCGCTTCGTCGTGGCGGCGAAAGTCCGGTTCGCGCGGCGCCACCACCGCCAGGCGGCGGAAGCCCATGGTGCGGATCGCCCGCGCCGCGGCGCCGATGTTGCCGGGATGGCTCGGCGCCACCAGCACGAAGCGGACGCGGTCTTCAGGCCGATCCATCGCTGCCCAGTAGAATCCGCGGCCAGTCTAGCGGCGCGCCGCCGGCGCGCCGCCGCTCCTTCGACAATCCACCCCGATGCACCCGATGCTGAACACCGCCGTCAAGGCGGCCCGCAAGGCGGCTGCGATCATCAATCGCGCCAGCCTCGACCTCGACCTGATCCAGGTCTCGATCAAGGGGCGGCGCGATTTCGTCACCGAGGTCGACCGCGCCGCCGAGGCGGCGATCATCGAGACCCTGTCCACCGCCTATCCGCAGCACGCCTTCCTGGCCGAGGAAAGCGGCGCCAGTTCCGGCGGCGGCGACGCCGAATACACCTGGATCATCGACCCGCTCGACGGCACCACCAACTTCATCCACGGCTTCCCGCAGTACGCGGTGTCGATCGGGCTGCGCCACCGCGGCCAGATGGCCCAGGCGGTGGTCTACGACCCGACCCGCAACGAGCTGTTCACCGCCACCCGCGGCCGCGGCGCGTTCCTGAACGACCGCCGCATCCGCGTCTCGCGCCGCGGCAAGCTGAAGGAGTCGCTGATCGGCACCGGCTTTCCGTTCCGCAAGCTCGATCACCTCGACGAGTACGTGCGCATGTTCAAGCGCATCACCGAGGAGACCGCCGGCATCCGCCGCCCCGGCGCCGCCTCGCTCGACCTCGTCTACGTCGCCGCCGGCCGGCTCGACGGCTTCTGGGAGTTCGGCCTGTCGCCATGGGACATGGCCGCCGGGTCGCTGATGATTCTCGAAGCCGGCGGCATGGTGAGCGACTTCGACGGCAACGACGACTTCCTCTTCGCCGGCAACATCGTCTGCGGCACGCCGAAGATCCACGAGCAGCTGCTGGCGCTGGTGCAGGAGGTGCACCGGCGGGGCGAACCGGCCAGCAGCTGAGCCCGACCGTCGCAGATCTCCCGGCAATCACCGCGAAGCTTCAATGGCCGCTGCACCGCTGACCGAGGCAGGCGCGGCTGACATCGGCCGGCACACGCCGATGATGCAGCAGTACCTGCGCATCAAGGCGAAGCATCCGGACGTGCTGCTGTTCTACCGGATGGGGGACTTCTACGAGCTCTTCTACGACGACGCGCGGCGGGCGGCGAAGCTCGTCAACATCACGCTGACGCAGCGCGGCGCCTCGGCCGGCGCGCCGATCCCGATGGCCGGGGTGCCGGTGGTGTCGGTCGAGCAGTACCTGGCGCGGCTGGTCAAGCTCGGCGAGTCGGTGGCGATC
>CAYLZU010000594.1:0-1650 GCA_964388005.1 uncultured Burkholderiaceae bacterium | reverse complement strand
GGAGATCTGGCTGTTGCTGGTCCGCGGCGACCACGACCTCAACGAGATCAAGGTCGGCAAGATCCCAGGGCTCAAGGACGGCTTCCGCTTCGCCACCGAGGCCGAGATCCGGGCTGCATTCGGCTGCCGACCGGGCTTTCTCGGCCCGATCGGCACCAAAGCCCCGGTCAATGTCGTCGCCGACCGAACCGTCGCCAACATGAACGACTTCGTCTGCGGCGCCAACGAAGAGGATTTTCACCTGGCCGGCGTCAACTGGGGTCGGGATCTTCCGGAGCCCGATCGGGTGGCCGACATTCGCAACGTGGTGGCCGGCGACCCTTCGCCCGACGGCAAGGGCGTCCTCGCGATTCAGCGCGGCATCGAAGTGGGGCATGTGTTCGCCGGACTGCCTTATGCCGAGTCGATGCGGCTCGCGTACACCGACGAGGCCGGCCAGCAGAAGCCGATGGTGATGGGCTGCTACGGCATCGGCGTTACCCGGCTGCTGGGCGCGGCGATCGAACAGAACCACGACGCGCGCGGCATCATCTGGCCGGAGGCGATCGCGCCGTTCACGGTGGTGCTTTGTCCTGTCAACTACCGGCAGTCGGAGCAGGTGCGGCAGGTCGCCGAGCAGCTGTACGCACAGCTGCGATCGGCCGCCATCGACGTCATCGTCGACGACCGCGGCGAGCGGCCCGGATCGATGTTCGCCGACTGGGAACTGATCGGTGTGCCGCACCGGATCACGATCGGCGAACGCGGGCTGAAGGCCGGCGAGGTCGAGTACGCCCACCGTCGCGATCTTCGGGCCGTCACCGTGCCCCTGGAAGATGCTTCCGGGTTCGTTTCCCGACAGCTGTCCGCCGGCTCCTGAGCGGCGGCGATTGATCGCCGCGGCGCTGGCTGCGTCAGTCCTTGTCGCCATGCCTTCGCCGGCCAGCGCCGGCGCTCAGATCTACGAACCGATGGCTGACGCCGTGCGGGCGGCGCTGGCGGCGCGTATTGCCGACAGCACGCCACCGCAGCGGCGCTTCGACGAGATCGGCGAACGCATCGAGTTCATCGACTGGCTGAACGAGATGTCGGGGCGGCTGCTGCGGCCGAAGCCCGACTATCGCGAGCGCATCGAGTTCCTGCGCACGCTCGACTACGAGTCGGTACGCGCCGGGCTCGACCGGCAGCTCGTGCTCGGATTGATCCAGGTCGAGAGCAACTTCCGCAGGTACGCCGTTTCCAGTGCCGGCGCCCGCGGCTACATGCAGGTGATGCCGTTCTGGACCGACGTCATCGGTGACGGAGACGCGCGCAAGCTGTTCGACATGCGTACCAATCTGCGCTACGGCTGCGTGATCCTGCGCCATTACCTGGACCTCGAGAGGGGCGACCTCTTTCTCGCGCTCGGCCGCTACAACGGCAGCCGCGGCCGCGATGCCTATCCGAACGCCGTGCTGGCAGCCTGGACGGGTCGCTGGACCTACTCGGCGCGCAAGCCCGCGACCGGCTGACCACGCCGCCGCCGTGCCTGCCGGGCCGCCGTCACCGGACCGATCGACGCCGTGCCCGCCGAGTCGACGCGGAAGCTCAGCGCTTCGGGACTCCCGGCGGCCCGCCGCGAAGGCCAGCGAGTCCGCCCATCGCCCGCATCATCTTGGCCAGCCCGCCCTT
>CAYLZU010000593.1:0-1655 GCA_964388005.1 uncultured Burkholderiaceae bacterium | reverse complement strand
GCACGCCGTCGACCATCGACAGCACGCGCTCGACCTCGCCGCCGAAGTCGGCGTGCCCCGGCGTGTCGACGATGTTGATGTGCGTGCCGGCGTACTCGACGGCGCAGTTCTTGGCCAGGATGGTGATGCCGCGCTCGCGTTCGAGGTCGTTGGAGTCCATCACCCGTTCGGCGACGTGCTGGTTGTCGCGGAAGGTGCCGGACTGCGCCAGCAGCTTGTCGACCAATGTGGTCTTGCCGTGGTCGACGTGGGCGATGATGGCGATGTTGCGCAGGGCGCGTTTCATGCGGGTTCCTTCATGTTCTGTTCGGCGGCATGGACCAGCCGCTGCGGCGCCAGCACACCGTCTTCGGTGATGCGGGCGGTGCCGAGCAGCCGCCCGCCGCTGCGATAGACGCGCACGCGCGGCGCCGGCGGGCGCCGCAGCGGCAGCCGCTGGCCTTGGGCGAAGCGCTCGGCGGCATCGTCGGCCAGTTCGATCCGCGGCAGGCCGGCCAGCAGCGCATCGACCGGCAGCAGCGCCACCCGTCGCGCCGGCAGGCTCAGCGACTCCAGTTGCTCGGCCGTCACCGCGCGATCGAGCGCCAGCGAGCCGACGCGAGTGCGGCGCAGTCCGGACAGGTGGGCGCCGCAACCCAGCGCCGCACCGAGATCCTCGGACAGCACGCGCACGTAGGTGCCCTTGCTGCATTCCACCGCGAGGACCGCCTCGTCACCGTCGCGCGAGAGCAGTTGCAGCCGCTCGATGCGCACCCGGCGCGGCTGCCGCTCGACCTCGCGGCCGGCCCGGGCCATTTCGTACAGCGGCCGGCCGTCGCGCTTGAGCGCCGAGTGCATCGGCGGCACCTGCTCGATGCTGCCGGTGAAGCGTGACAGCACGGTGTCCAGTTCGTCGCCGCTTAAGGCCACCGGCCGCCGTGCCGTGACCTCGCCTTCGCCGTCGCCGGTCGTCGTCGTCACGCCGAAGCGCAGCCGCGCCTCGTAGGCCTTGTCGGCGTCGAGCAGGTCGGCGGCGAACTTGGTCGCCTCGCCTAAGGCGATCGGCAGCAGGCCGCTGGCGAGCGGATCGAGGGTGCCGGTGTGCCCCGCCTTGCGCGCGCCGAGCAGCCAGCGGGCGCGGCCGACCGCGGTGCTCGAAGTCATGCCGACCGGCTTGTCGAGCAGCAGCACGCCGTCGACCGGATCGCCCTTCGGTCGTCCCATGGGCCAGCCCCCGCCGCTAGCGGCCGTCGCGGCCGACGGCCTGGTCGATCAGCCGGTCGATCTCGAAGCCGCGTTCGACCGAGGTGTCGTGCACGAAGGTGAGGCGCGGCACGGTGTGGATGCGCAGCCGCTTGAACAGCAGGTTGTGCAGGTGGCCGGCGGCCGAGTTCAGGCCCCGGGCCGCGACCTCGGCGTCGGCGCCGAACACCGTGAAGTAAACCCTGGCGTGGGCATAGTCGGGCGTGACCTCGACGCCGCTCACCGTCACCATGCCGATGCGCGGGTCGCGCACCTCGGTGCGCAGCAGTTCCGCCAGGTCGCGCTGGATCTGGTCGGCGATGCGCTGGCCGCGCTGGGGCCTGGGGGAGGAGGGCTTGCGCATGTGTCGGCTGGTGGGCGCCGATGATGGATGACGCGGCCAGTTGGCCGCTATGACGGCGCTCCGCGCCTAT
>CAYLZU010000592.1:0-1662 GCA_964388005.1 uncultured Burkholderiaceae bacterium | reverse complement strand
CGTCAGCGCCACCATCGCCATGCTGGTGTTCGCCGCCGCCACCCAGGGCTACTTTCTCGTGAAGAGCCGCTGGTACGAGTCGGTGGCGCTGCTGCTGGTGACCTTCACCCTGTTCCGGCCCGGCTACTGGTGGGACATGATTCACCCCCCTTTCGAGCACGTGCCCGCGGCCGCAGTAATGAAGATCGTCGAGGCCAAGCCGGCCAACGCCAACCTGCGGCTGTGGGTCGAAGGCGAAACGCTCGAAGGCAAGGAGTTCAGGAAGGGCGTGCTGGTGCCGCTGGGCGCCCCGGGTCCGGCGCGCGAGCGGCTGCGGCGAGTCGGCCTGCAGCTGATGGTGCTCGGCGACGAGGTCACGATCGGTCCGGTGCAGTTCGGCAGCCAGGCGGCGAAGCTGGGGCTGGAGGCCGGCTACAAGGTCGCCGCCGTCGAACTTCCGGTCGAGCGGCCGGACAAGGAGTGGGTGTTCATTCCGGCGCTGGTCCTGCTGGCGCTGATCATCGTGCTGCAGCGGGCCAGACTCCGCGCGCAGCATCCGGCCGGCCGCGCGGCGGCCATTCCTTGAGGGAGCGAGACACCATGTTCCACAACGTGCTGCTGGCCATCGATCTGAACGAACCGACGAGCTGGGCGCGGGCGCTGCCGGCGGCGCTCGAGGTCTGCAAGCCCTCGGCGGCGACGCTGCATGTCGTCTACGTCGCCGCCGAGGTGAACGTGCAGGTGGCGTCGTTCTTCCCGGCCGATGCCAACGAGAAGCTGCTGGCGCAGGCGGCGGCCGACCTGAACGCCTGGATCCGCGACCGCGTGCCGGCGGGGATCACCGCCCATCCCGTCGTCGCCCAGGGCAATGTCTACCGCGGGATCATGGACGCGGCCGAGAAGGTCAACGCCGACCTGATCGTGATGGCCTCGCACAAGCCCAGCATCACCGATTACCTGCTCGGCGCCAACGCCGCCCACGTCGTCCGCCACGCCACCTGTTCGGTGATGGTGGTGCGCGGCTGAGGTTGCGCCCTGCCGGTGCCGCCTCCGGCAGGCGGCGTGTGGCTGACTCGATCCGGGGAGTGCCCCCCCGACGCAGCGGCGCCGGTGCGGCGCTGGCGCGAATCGAACGCCTGCGGGACCGGCGCGGCAGCGACGACGCCGGTCGGAAGCTGGCGCTTCTCGCGCTGTTGCAGCGAGCGCGGCTCGCCTCCGCCAACCAGGTGCGGCGGCTGCACGAGGTGCTGTGCTTCCTGCGCGCCTATCCGGACGACGCCCGGGTCCGCGCGGCGGCCGATCGCATGCTGGCGCGTTTCGACCGCCGCGCCGACCTGCGCGCGCACCGGGCCGCGCTCGCCCACCAGGGCATCGCCGGCACGGTCACCGGGTATCCCTTCTTCTGGCCGACCGCGCGCTGGCTGGCGTCGCGCTGGCCGAAGCTGCTTCGCCTCGATCGCGGCGATGTCGAGGCCGGCGCCTCGATCGCACGGTCGCTGCCGCTGCTCGCCCCGCCGCTCGCGGCGGCGGCGCTGCGCGAATCGAGGCTCGACGGCTACGCCGCCATCGACCGGCTGCGGCGGCGCGGCGAGACCGACGCCGCATTCGTCGTCCGCCGCGTCGCCGCCATGGCCGGCGACGATTTCACCCGCGAGGCCTTCTACGACGCCATCAATCCGAGCT
>CAYLZU010000591.1:775-1662 GCA_964388005.1 uncultured Burkholderiaceae bacterium | reverse complement strand
TGGCTGTGCGTCTGGCCGCCGTAGATGCCGCCGCCGCAGGGCATGCGGATCGTCAGCGGCGCGATGAAGTCGCCGGCCGAGCGGTAGCGCAGCCTTGCGGCGGCCGAGACGATCTGGTCATAGCCCGGGTACATGTAGTCGGCGAACTGGATCTCGGCCACCGGCCGCAGCCCGTAGGCGCCCATGCCGACCGCGATGCCGACGATGCCGCCCTCGGCGATCGGGGTGTCGAACACGCGCGAGGCTCCGTACTTGGCCTGCAGGCCTTCCGTGCAGCGGAACACGCCGCCGAAGTAGCCGACGTCCTCGCCGAAGACCACCACGTTCTCGTCGCGCCCGAGCATCACGTCGATCGCCGAGCGGATCGCCTGCACCATGGTCATCGTCGCCATCGTCAGAACCCCGCCTGCTGGCGCTGCCGCCGCAGGTGCTCCGGTATCACCGCGTAGACGTCCTCGAACATCAGCGCCGGGCTCGGCAGCGGGCCGGTGGCGAGCGTGCCGTAGCTCTCGGCTTCCTTCTGCGCCGCGATCACCTGCTCCTCGACGTCCTTCTGCAGGGCGTCGTGCTGCCCCTCGGACCACTGGCCGATGGCCACCAGGTGCTGCTTGAGCCGCTTGACTGGATCGCCGAGCGGAAAGCGGGCCCAGTCGTCGGCCGGGCGGTACTTGGTCGGGTCGTCGGCGGTCGAGTGGGCGCCGGCGCGGTAGGTGATCCACTCCACCAGCGTCGGCCCCAGCCCGCGGCGGGCGCGCTCGATCGCCCACTTCGAGGCCGCGTAGACGGCAAGGAAGTCGTTGCCGTCGACCCGCAGCGAGGCGATGCCGTTGCCGACGCCGCGGGCGGCGAAGGTGGTCGCCTCGCCGCCGGCGATGAACTGGAACGAC
>CAYLZU010000591.1:0-765 GCA_964388005.1 uncultured Burkholderiaceae bacterium | reverse complement strand
GAACGACGAGATCGCCCACTGGTTGTTGACCACGTTCAGGATCACCGGCGCCTGATACACGGCGGCGAAGGTGAGCGCGTTGTGGAAATCGGGCTCGGCGGTCGAGCCGTCGCCGATCCAGGCGCTGGCGATGCGGGTGCCGCCCTTGATCGCCGAGGCCATCGCCCAGCCGACCGCCTGGATGTACTGCGTGCCGAGGTTGCCGGCGAGCGAGAAGAAGCCGTGCTTGCGGAAGGAGTGCAGGATCGGCATCTGCCGGCCCTTGATCGGGTCGCGCGAGTTGGAGAAGAGCTGGCACATCATCTCGACCAGGCTGGCGCCGCGCGCTACCAGGATGCCCTGCTGGCGGTAGGTCGGGAAGCACATGTCGTCGGGTTCGAGGGCCATCGCGTGGGCAACGCTGATCGCCTCCTCGCCCAGGCTCTGCATGTAGAACGACATCTTCTTCTGCCGCTGCGCGGTCAGCATGCGGGCGTCGTACACGCGCAGCGTCAGCATCGCCCGCAGGCCCTGGATCAGCAGTTCCGACGAGACCTTGGGCTTCCACGGGCCGACGGCCCTGCCGTCGTCGTCGAGCACCCGCACCAGGCCGTAGGCGAGGTCGCTCGTCTCCGACGGCAGCGCGTTGACCGGCGGCCGCCGCGTCTCGCCGGCGGGCTTCACGTGCAGGTAGGAAAAGTCGGGCTCGCGCCCGGGCCGCTCGGCCGGCTCGGGCACGTGCAGCTTCAGCGGGCCGAAAGACTTCGTCATGCGTGTCTCCGCGCT
>CAYLZU010000590.1:0-1673 GCA_964388005.1 uncultured Burkholderiaceae bacterium | reverse complement strand
GCCGCGGGGCCCGAAGTCAGGCCGACTTCCCGAGGGGCCTGCCTACTGCAGGTCCGCCTTGATGCCGTTGTAGATGGCCGCGTCCATCCCGCCCGTCAGCGACGCGTCGTTCACGATCACCGCCAGCGGCTGGTCGCTGTTGATGAACGCCGAGCCGTACTGGTTGGCCGGCAGCGCCGCGATCGACGGCGGGTACCACGTGTACGACGCGCCCGCATCGATGTTCTGCTGGCAGGCACCACCACAGCCGGCACCCGAGATCTGCGTGCCGTTCGACAGCGTGAAGGCGATCTCCGCCCGCGCCACCGCCGTGCCGATGTTCATCGCCTGGATGCCCGTGGTCAGCTGCGCGCCGGTGTGCTTGTTGCGGTACAGCGGCAGCGCCACCTTCTTCGAGCCCAGGTCCGTCGTCACCGCGTTGTAGGCCGCCGAGGTCGTCGGTGCCGCCGGGTTGCCGCTGGCGTCGTTCACGATCGCCAGCACCTTGCCGCCCGTCGCCTCGATCGTCGCCGCGCCCGCGCAGTTCTTCGGCAGCGGGCTCATGCCCGAGCCGGGGATGTTCACGTTCGCCTGGTAGAACACCGCGCTCGACCCCGGGGCGATCGTGGCCGGGCCCTGCGTGTAGGCCTGGCCGACGCACGAGCCCAGCGAGCCCGCGAACTTCACCGTCACCTGCACGTCCGTCGTGCCCGGGTTCACCACGCTGATGCCCGTCGTGCCGTAGAACTCGTTGCGGAACAGCGGCGCGAACAGCTTGTCCGCCGCCTGCTCGGCCGGCACACCCTCGAAGGCGTACACCGCCTTCGGCGAGGTCTCGATGTCCACGAAGGACTGCACGCCCACCGGCGTGGCCGACTCCACCGTCAGCGAGCCCAGGAAGGGCGTCGGGATGGCGGCGAAGTCCGGGTGGATCTCCATGTCCAGGGTGATCGACGTGCCCTTGTCAATCGAGTACTGCTTGGTCAACACCGGCGTGCTGTTGCCGGTCTGGTACAGCTTCAAGGTCACCTGCGCCTGCTGGTTCGGGTCCGTGTTCTGGATGGACACCAGCGAGTTCTGGCCGGTGTACTTCTTGGTGGCCAGCGGCAGCGCCACCATCGTCGACGGCGCCACGTTCGAGTACAGCGCCGCGCCGCCGGACTGGGCCCACTCGGTGCGGGCGATGGCCGCCAGCTGGCGGTCGCCGCTGATGATCGCCGCGTAGGCGCCGTTCGTCAGCTTGGCCTCGCTGGGCAGGTAGATGTTGTACGCGCCCAGCGGCGCGATGCTGGGCAGGGGAATCGACACCGGCGCGGCGCCACCCTGCTTGTAGAAGTCCGCCACCACCTGGGCCGCCTGGGCCGCGTCCAGGTTCTGCACCTGGATGCCGGTCGCGCCCGCCCCATCGATGCCGGCCAGGCGGCTGGCATACACCGACGGCGTCTGGCCGCCGCCGATCACGCCCGCCACGCCGGCGACGACCAGCGCCACCACCAGCGCCACGCTCAGCACCACCATTAGCTTCTTCATGAGTCTCTGATCCTCCTAGTGATCGTGTCTATCCGCGCATCCGGGTGGTCGACCTGACTTCCCCGTGAGCCGGGCCGGCCCCATGGGGCGCCCGCTCTCATGGACAGAATACCCTGCCGCCCGCGCCCTTACAATGGGCCAGGCGGCCCATTCCGGCCCTTTCC
>CAYLZU010000589.1:0-1674 GCA_964388005.1 uncultured Burkholderiaceae bacterium | reverse complement strand
TGCTGTTGCGTTTGTCGATGCGCTGCTGGCCGCGCCCGGTGTGCAACTGGCCAACCTGGGCCCGGAGTGGTCGAGACTGCGGCAGCTGTGCCTCGACAAGCAGCTCGGCGGCAACGAGGTGCCGGATGCATGGCTATCGGCAGCCGTGGCGCACATCGGAGAGCACCTCGTCAGCTTCGATCGAGACTTCAGAAAGCTGCTGCCGCGCGGCCAGTTCACGTTGCTCAAACCCCGGTAGCGCTCGTCGGCGCGACCGCTTCGCGACCACCGATGTCAGGAGCCGTTGCGCCTTGCCACGCGCGCCGCGCCGTGCAGCGGCAGATCGGGATTGGTCACCACGTACACCGGGCAGGCGCGGGTCCACACCGAGTACGAGCCCTTGTCGTTGAAGGCGGCGAGGAAGCCGCCGGCTGTCAGCCGAGGCAGCAGTTTGGGCGCGATGCCGCCGGAGAGATAGACGCCGCCGCGGGCGAGCACGGTCAGCGCCTGGTCGCCGGCCAAGGCTCCGTAGCAGGACAGGAACAGGTCGACCGCGGCCAGCGCCTGCGGATCGCCGTCGGCGAGCGCCGCGCGGGCGACCGCGGCGGCGCGATCGGGCGGCGGATTCTCCGGCTGCGGCTCCGCCGCCTGCCGCCCGCGCAGGAAGTCGTCGATGTCGGCGAGGCCGCGGCCGCTGACGACATGCTCGACCTGGACCCGGCCGTGTCTCCGGTGCAGCCATTGCCACAGCGCCGCCTGCGCGGAATCGGACGGAGCGAACGAGGCATGACCGGCCTCGCCGGACAGCACGACATCCGCCAGCCGGTAGGCCAGTCCGAGTCCGGTACCGGCGCCGATGACGACCTGCGGCCGATCGGCCATCGGCTCGCCAGCCTGCAGCGTCACGAGGTCGGCCGGCGCCAGGGCATCGATTCCCTGG
Source organism: uncultured Burkholderiaceae bacterium (assembly GCA_964388005.1). Taxonomy (GTDB): domain Bacteria; phylum Pseudomonadota; class Gammaproteobacteria; order Burkholderiales; family Burkholderiaceae_F; genus JADJWR01. The sequence goes on along the minus strand of CAYLZU010000589.1, from coordinate 755 downwards.
GCGGCGGCGGCGAAGTCGTTCAGCAGCCACACCCGCGCCAGCCCGAAGCGGCGGGCCAGCGCGGTGGCGTCGATCTCCCACGGCAGGTGCGTCACCCTGACGCGGTCACCGAGCACCGGGCCGGCGATGCCGATGCAGGCCAGTCGCGGACGAGCCGGCGCCGCGTCGAGGAAGCGCGCCACCAGTGCATCGAAGGTGGCCGCCTCGCGCGAGGCGAACTGGCGGCGGTATACGACCGGGCCGTCGCCATCGTGCAGCGCCAGCAGCGTCTTGGTGCCGCCGATGTCGCCGGTGAGGATCATCGGCCGCTTTCGGGCGAAACGAGGCAGGAGCCCGGCGCCGCTGCCCGCACGCGGCTGCCGGCAGGCGAGGGCGCTTCAGCCGCCGCCGAAGCGCCTTCGGCGGCTAGGCGTTCGCTTCCCACCGGAAGATCAGGATCGACAGCGGCGGCAGGGTCAGCACGACGCTGTGCGGGCGGCCATGCGCCGGCTCGGGCCGGCTGTGCGCGCCGCCCATGTTGCCCATGCCGCTGCCGCCGTACTCGCGGGCATCGCTGTTGGCGAGTTCGCGCCAGTAGCCGGCGGCAGGCACGCCGACCGCGTAGCCGAGCCGAGGCACCGGCGTGAAGTTGCACACCACCAGCACCGTGTCGCCGGCGCGCGAGCGGCGCAGGTAGGCGAGCGTGCTCGCCTCGTGGTCGTGGGCATCGACCCACTCGAAGCCGGCCTGCTCGAAGTCCAGCTCGTGCAGCGCGG
>CAYLZU010000588.1:0-1678 GCA_964388005.1 uncultured Burkholderiaceae bacterium | reverse complement strand
GACGATCCCGCGCTGCATGAACTGCGCGGTCGCGTGCTCTACCAGTCCGGTGACGTGGAGCTCTCCGTGCCGGAGTTCACCTTGGCCTTTGACGCCGGACGGGCCACGGCAGGACTCTGGCTGCTGCGGGCGCTCTGCCTCGGCTGCGCCGCGCTGCTGCTGCCGGCCGCGGCATCGGCGCAGTACCTGAGCGAACGCGAGGCGAAGCCGCTCACCGGCGTGCTGAAGCGGATCAAGGACGCCGGCGCGGTGCGCATCGGCTACCGCCAGGCGGCGATTCCATTTTCCTTCGAGGGACCCGACGGCCGGCCCTACGGCTACGCCATCGATCTGTGCCACGAGATCGTCGACGAACTCGCCGACGCAGCCGGGATCGCAATGCTGATCGTGCAGTACCGGCGCGTGACGCCGGCCGACCGGATCGCGCAGGTCGTCGATGGCTCGATCGACCTCGAATGCGGCGCGACGACCAACAATGCCGCGCGCCGCCGGCAGGTGGCGTTCTCACCGCTCACCTTCGTCGCCGGCACGCGGCTGCTTGTGAAGAGCGGCAGTCCGGTCCGCTCCGCGCGCGACCTGCCCGGCCGCAAGGTCGCGGTGGTGCGCGGCACGACCAACGAAGACGCGATGCGCCACCTGGCGACGACGCTCGCTCGCGGAGCGACGCTCGTCGTCGCCGACGACTACGCGCAGGCGCTGTTGCTGCTTGACGCCGGCGAGGCCGACGCCTTCGCCGGCGACGACATCCTGCTCACCGCGTACATCGCCGGACGCGGCCTGCAGCGGCAGTACGCCGTGGTCGGCGAACTGCTGTCGCACGAGCCCTACGCGATCATGTTCGCCCGCGACGATGCGCCGCTGGCGCAGGCGGTCGACGCCGCCTTCCGCCGTCTGGCGGTCTCGCGCGAACTGCGCTGGATCTACAACAAGTGGTTCCTTCGCAGCCTGCCGTCGGGAGTCCGCCTCGGCCTGCCGATGAGCGCCGAGCTGCAGCGTTCGTTCGAGGTGCTGGGCCTGCCGCCCGACTAGTACATCGATCCATCAAAAGCTTTACGTAACTGCCTGTTTCGGCCATGCTGCTGTTCCAGCACACCTTTGCGGAGACTGGCATGGCGCGGCGGACGGGGCGAGCGGCATTGGTACTCAGCGATGAGCAGCGGTCGATGTTGAAGGACTTGGCCGGTTCGCGCACGGCAGCGCAACGGGAGGTCGAGCGGGCGAAGATCCTGCTGGCCTTCGCCGACGGCAAGTCGCCGACGCAGATTCAGCGCGCGCTGGGCGTGTCCCGGCCGACCATTTACAAGTGCATCGACAAAGCGCTCGCCGCCGGGGTGGCGGTGGGGCTTCGTGATCGGTATCACCGGCCGAGGGCGCCGCAGATCACGGAGGCGGCCAAGGCGTGGGTGATCGATCTGGCCTGCCGCAAGCCGAAGGATCTGGGGTTGGCGGCCGAGTTGTGGACGCTGTCGGCCCTGGCCCGATACGTGGCTTCGCACGCGCCCGCCGCAGGCTTCGCGCCCCTGTCGCGCGCCGGCAAGACCACGGTGTGGCGCATCCTGTCGGCGCACGACCTGAAGCCGCACCGGGTGCGCTACTACCTGGAGCGCCGAGACGCGCAATTCGAGCGCAAGATGGCCGAGGTCCTGGTGGTCTATCGCGACGTGAACCTGTATCGCGC
>CAYLZU010000587.1:0-1680 GCA_964388005.1 uncultured Burkholderiaceae bacterium | reverse complement strand
CTGGATCACCTCGAGCTGGTCGCCGCCGCCGAGGATGCCCACCGGCAGCATGCCTGCCGCATGGATGATCTCGCGCGGCACGTACACCGGCATGTAGCCGATCGCCTTGCGACCGGGGGCGGCCGCCTTCCAGTCCTTGACGGCGGAAAAGTGGAGGTCCTCGAACAGCGCCTCGCAGCGCTGCACGATCTGCACGACTTTCGGGATCGCGGCCATCGCCCTGACTCCTACTTGTGTTCCCACTGCGGCCTGCGCCTGGCGAGGAAGGCGGTGAGCCCCTCGTTGGCGTCGCGGGTGGCCATCAGCTTGTCCAGATACAGCCGTTCGACCTCGGCCAGCCGCCGGCGGACGTCGCGCACCATGTCGCCGCGCGCCGCCGCCACCGCGCAGGCCAGCGCCGCCGCGCTCTTGCCGGCCAGGTGCTGGTTGAAATAAGCGAGCGCCGCCGTTTCCGGATCGTCGAACACGGTGTGCACGAGGCCGGCGGCGCGTGCCTCCTCGGCGCCGATCGAGCGGCCGGAGAACAGCAGGTCCTCGGCGAACGGCTGGTTGACGCGGTAGGGCAGCAGCACGGACGCCGCCGGCGCAAACACGCCGAGCTTCATCTCCGGCTGCGCGAACTGCGCCTCGGTGGCGGCGAAGATCAGGCTGCCCGCCAGGGCCACTTCGAGCCCGCCTCCGAGGCACTGGCCGCGCACTGCCACCAGGATCGGCGCCGGGAACTCGAGCATGTTGAGGATCAGCGCGTGCAGCGAGGCGAGCATCTGCGCGCACTGGCCGGGCAGGTGTTCCTCGACGCTGGCGCCGAAGCTGAAGTTCGGCCCCTCGGCATCGAGCAGCACGCCGCGCAGGCTCGTCTGCGCCCGGTGCGCCAGCAGCGCGCCGTCGAGGGCGGCGATCATCGCGGCGTCGACGATGTTGGCCTTCGGCCGCGCCAGCCGCAGCCGCAGCAGGGCGCCGTCGAATTCGAGCCAGTCTTTCAGCGGGGTGGTGTCGGTCATCGTGGTCCTGCTCCTCGCTCCTTCCCCTGCAAGGGGAGGGCAGGGGTGGGGATGGGTTTCTTCGCGCCGCGACCCCATCCCGGTCCCAGCCTCGCCCTTGACAGGCAAGGAGAGTCAGGTCTTCCGCTTCGCCTTTGGCTGGATCGAGTCATGAAGCGGCCCGACCCAGCTCTCGCCGGCGGCGAGCTTCTGCCGCAGGGCCACGAAGTCGACCTCGCGATCCTCCTTCGTGCCTTCGTTGAAGGCGGTGAAGCCGGCCCGGGCCTCGGTCATCATGTTCAGCGCCAGCCAGGCGCGCGAGTCCTCCTTGTTGCGGTTCCACGCTTCGAGCTTTGGCTTGCGCAGTTCCTCCAGCGTCTTGGTGGTGCAGTCGGGGAAGGTGAGCAGGATCTTCGAGCACAGTTCCTCGACCTTCGCGTCCAGCAGCGACAGGTCCACCGTGCCGCGCGCGAGCAGCGCCTTGCCGTCCTTCGCAGCCTCGCCGGCCTTCGGCTCGCCGAAGACGAAGCGGCCGTACTCGTCGACCATCCTGTGCGTTTCGACCAGCGGGTTGGCGACGAACTGCCCGTCGACCTTCAGCGCCGGCACGAGGTCGGTCAGGATCCCCATCCAGTAGGCCTTGTGGGCCGAGAACGGCTCGCACAGCACGCAGGCGGCCATCGCGCGCTCGGCGCCGACG
>CAYLZU010000586.1:0-1681 GCA_964388005.1 uncultured Burkholderiaceae bacterium | reverse complement strand
GCCGCGGCCGGTACGGCTGCCACAGCGGCATGCGCCACATCGGGTCGGCCTCGCGCTGGCTGTGCTCGAGAAGCTCGGCGGCGAGCGCGTCGTCGTTGGCGAACAGCGCCGGCAGGTCGGGGCCGAGCGCCACCCGCGCCGCGCCGGTGAGGGTGGCCATGTCGACGAGCAGCGCCGGCTGCTCGCGGCAGGCCTCCTCGAGCGCGTCGGCGAGCACCAGCCGCCCCTCGGCGTCGGTGTTGCCGATCTCGACCGTCAACCCCTTCTTCGAAGTGATCACGTCCAGCGGCCGCAGCGCGTTGCCGGCGATCGAGTTCTCCACCGCCGGCACCAGCACGCGCAGCCGCACCGGCAGCTTCGCCTGCACGATCATCTGGGCCAGCGCCAGCGCGTGCGCGGCGCCGCCCATGTCCTTCTTCATCAGCTTCATGCCGTCGGCGCTCTTGATGTCCAGGCCGCCGGTGTCGAAACACACGCCCTTGCCGACCAGCGTCACCTTCGGGTGCTTCGCATCACCCCAGGCGAGGTCGATCAGCCGCGGTGCGTCCGCCGCGGCGCGGCCGACGGCGTGGACGAGCCCATAGCCGTCCTTTAGCAGCGCGTCGCCGACCACCACCCGCGCGCGCATCTTGTGCTCGCGCGCCATCTTCACGGCGGCCGCGGCAAGCGCGGTGGGCCCCATGTCCTGCGCCGGCGTATTGATGAGGTCGCGCGCCAGCGCCGCGGCATCAACCGCACGCAGCACGGCCGCGCGGTCCGCGTTGCGCGGCCAGGCGAGCTGCGCCGGAGGCCGCTCGGCCTTTCGGTAGCGGGTGAACTGGTAAGCGCCGATGCCCCAGGCGAGCGCCAGCCGCGTCTCGACGTCGGCGCCCATCGCGTCGACCTGCCACACGCCTTGCGGCAGCCGCAGCGGCAGGCTGGCCAGGCGCCAGAAGTCGGTGCTGCTGCCGTCACCGGCGAAGACGAACACCGCCCGTGGCGGTTCATCGCCCGGCACCAGCGCCAGGTCGCCGGGCTTGCCCTTGAAGCCGTTGCCCTGCACCCAGCGGCGCATTGGGATCGGGATCTCGCGCAGCCACGCCGCGACTTCCGCGGCAGGCAGGAGCAGCAGGCCGCGGGCGCCGTGCGGCGAGGTGGTGAGGGCGTGGGCGTCCATGGTCGGTGGTCCGGATGAGCGCGCGCAGAGGCGCGAAGGCCGCGATTGTCCATCACGCGCGCCGCGGCCGCCGTGCCAAACTGCATCGGCGCCATACCGGCCCCGGACTCGGTCCTGTCCGGAAGACCCATTGGAGTCGCCGTCATCCCGGCGCAGGCCGGGATCGAATCAGCCCACAAGACACGCGGGCCGCGATGCGCCTTCTGCGCCGAGCCGAAGCCACCAGCCCCAGGGAGACCCGACATGCTCTTTCCCGCCACCCTCGCCGGCAGCCTGCCGAAGCCCTCGTGGCTCGCCGAAACGAACAAGCTCTGGCCGCAGTGGCGCGCCGAAGGCGCGCAGCTGGCCGAGGCCAAGCGCGACGCCACCCTGCTGTGGCTGAAGCTGCAGGAGGACGCGGGGCTCGACATCGTCGGCGACGGTGAACAGTCGCGGCAGCACTTCGTGCACGGCTTCCTCGAAGCGGTGGAGGGCATCGACTTCGAGCACAAGGTCGAGATGGGCATCCGCGCCGACCGCTACAAG
>CAYLZU010000585.1:0-1701 GCA_964388005.1 uncultured Burkholderiaceae bacterium | reverse complement strand
CGCGCGTGGGCAGCCGCTGCGGCAGCAGGTAGACAGCGAGCGGCGGGCCGCCCGTATGGCTAGCAAAGCTCGTGAACGCCGACACCGTGCCCCAGAACGTACCCCTGATGCGGCTCGGCCCAGGCGCCTGCTTCTGAGGGCGCAGCTTCAGCCAGTAGTCGAGGGCGAAGACCAGGCCGATGATGCCGACCAGGATGCGCACGTGCGCGTCGCTGACCATCGAGGCCGTCAAGTACCCGAGCAGCGTCCCAGCGACCCCCGCGGGCAGCAGGATCTTGAGGTTCGCGCGGTCGAACTCCCGCCGATAGGCGAGGACGCCGACCCAGTCCATGGCGATCAGGATCGGCAACATGATGCCGGCCGCCTGCACTGGCGAGATGACGAGGCTCATCATTGGCACAGCCATGCCGGCGGTGCCGGCGAGAAACCCGCCCTTCGACAAGCCGGTGAGCAGCAGCGCTGGCAGCGCAACCGCGTAGAACCAAAAGTCGGTGATCATGCGGGAGACTGTCGGCGCCGCTGGTGGTTGGCCGACAATCGCACACCATGCGCCAATGCGCACTGGCCACCAACGCTCGCCTCCCCTCGACCCATTGCCTATTGCGCCGAAACCTGCCGGGATGCTGAAAAGCGGGAGCAAGCCTTGAGGAGTAGCCGTCCCATGTCGAGCCGCTACCACGAAGTCTACGCCAGCTGGCAGAAGAGCCCGGAGGCCTTCTGGGCCGAGGCTGCCAAGGACATCAGCTGGTTCAAGCTGTGGGACAAGGTGCTCGATCCGTATGCCGGACAATACGGCCGCTGGTTCGTCGGCGCCGAGTGCAACACCGCCTACAACTGCCTCGACCGTCATGTCGAGCGCGGCCGCGCCGGCCAGAAGGCGCTGATCTATGACAGCCCCGTCACCAAGAGCACGAAGTCCTACACCTATGCCGAGTTGACGCACGAGGTGGCGACTCTGGCCGGCGTGCTCATCGACATGGGCGTCAAGAAGGGCGACCGTGTGCTCGTCTATATGCCGATGATCCCGGAAGCGGTGATGGCCATGCTCGCCTGCGCGCGCATCGGCGCGATCCATTCGGTCGTGTTTGGCGGCTTCGCCGCGGCCGAGCTCGCCACCCGCATCAACGATGCCAAGCCCGTCGCAATCATGGCCGCCTCGTGCGGCATCGAAGGTGCGCGCACGGTCGAGTACAAGCCGCTGCTCGACAAGGCGATCGAGCTCTCCGAGCACAAGCCCGCCAGCGTGCTCATTTACCAGCGGCCGATGTGCCAGGCGTCGATGGTCGCCGGACGCGACGTCGACTGGGCCGCTGCCGTGGCCGATGCCAAGTCACGCGGTCGCAAGGCCGGCTGCGCCGCGGTGGCAGCCACCGATCCGCTGTACATCCTCTACACGTCGGGCACGACCGGCCAGCCGAAGGGCGTCGTGCGCGATAACGGCGGCCACATGGTCGCCCTCAAGTGGTCGATGAGGAACCTCTACGGCATCGAGCCCGGCGAGGTGTTCTGGGCAGCCTCCGACGTCGGCTGGGTCGTCGGCCACTCCTACATCGCCTATGCGCCGCTGCTGCACGGCGCGACCACGCTGGTGTTCGAGGGCAAACCGGTCGGGACGCCCGACGCCGGTACCTTCTGGCGTGTCATTGCCGAGCACAAGGTGGCGGCGCTCTTCACCGCCCCCACCGCCTTCCGCGCCATCAA
>CAYLZU010000584.1:0-1701 GCA_964388005.1 uncultured Burkholderiaceae bacterium | reverse complement strand
CGACGATGTTGCGGTCGTCCTGCGGCGGCTCGGTGTACTTGGTCGCGTTGTTGACTCCGTCGTGATAGAAGAACACGCGCTGGATCTCGTGCCCCTTGGCGATCGCCGCGGCGCAGAAGAGGTAAGCCGAGTCGGCCGCCTGGTGCTGGTACGGCCCCTCGTTGACGAGCACTGCGATCTTCACCTTCGCGCCCGCCTCAGAACCGGATGTGGGTCGAGGCGTTCAGGTTCGCCCGCGCGCCGCGCCAGTCGTCGATCAGGTACTTGGTGAAGGTGAGCCCGGTCTTCTCGAAGAAGCGCGGCCAGCCAATGCGCTCGATCCAGTCGGCCAGGCGCTCCCACGAGCGCGCGTCTTCCTTGTAGACGCGCAGGATCCGCGTCACCACCTCGCTCACCTCGGGCCAGCGCGGCGGGTTGTTCGGCAGCCCCGAGGCGACCATCTTCATGAAGGTCGGCTTGCCGCGGGCGTTCGAGTTCTTGCCGCCGACCCAGATCGCCAGCTTGGAGTGCTCGGGGTCGTTGATCTGCATCGGCGGGCACGGCGGATAGCAGGCGCCGCAGCAGATGCACTTCTTCTCGTCGACTTCCAGCGACGGCTTGCCGTTGACCAGCGCCGGCCGGATGGCCGCCACCGGGCAGCGCGCCACCACCGCCGGCCGCTCGCAGACGTTGGCGACCAGGTCGTGGTTGATTTTCGGCGGCTTGGTGTGCTGGACGATGATGGCGATGTCGGCCTGGCCGCCGCAGTTGATCTCGCAGCACGAGGTCGACAGGTGCACGCGGTTCGGCATCTCCTCGCGCTTGAACTCGACGATCAGGTCGTCCATCAGCGCCTTGACCGCGCCCGAGGCATCGGTGCCCGGGATGTCGCAATGCAGCCACCCCTGCGTGTGGGCGATCATCGACACCGAGTTGCCGGTGCCGCCGACCGGGAAGCCGGCGCTTTCCAGCGCGTTGATCAGCGGCTCGACCTTCTCCCACTTCGACACGCCGATCTCGACGTTGCTGCGGATCGTGAAGCGGACCTGGCCCTCGCCGAACTTGTCGATGATGTCGCACAGCTTGCGGATGGTCCACACGTCCATCTGCCGCTGCGTGCCCGCCTTCACCGTCCACAGTTCGTCGCCGGAGTGGGCAACGTGGTGCAGCACGCCCGGCCGCGGCCGGTCGTGGTACTTCCACTGGCCGTAGTTCTTCTTCATCAGCGGGTGCAGGAACGGCGTGTTATCCGGCACGCCGCTTTCGACCGCCCGCCGCGGTGTCTTCGGTGCCACCTTGGCCGGGGCGGCCGGTGCTTCAACTTGCGTCATCTTCCGTTCTCCGTGATCTGTTGGGCCCGGCCGCCGCGCGTCTGCCCAAGCAGGCGCGCGCGGCTGCCGCAGGGCGACGCGCCTGTCAGGCCGCCTTCTTCTTCGCCTGCATCTTGGCGACTTCCTCGTCCCAGCCGTCGGTGCGCACGTACGGATTGGTGCGCGGCGCGGCGACCATGTTCGGATCGACCTCGAGGCCCACGCCTTCGAGGAAGCTGACCAGGCCGATGCGCTCGATCGTCTCGCCGATGCGCTCGTGCTCGAGCGCGTTCTCGGCGAAGAAGTCGACGATCCGCTTGCCGAGGTCGACCAGCGCCTCGCGGTCCTCGTCGGTCGCGAGCTTCATGAACGGCACGATCACCGTGCCCATCAGGTCGCCGATCTTCAGCGT
>CAYLZU010000583.1:0-1702 GCA_964388005.1 uncultured Burkholderiaceae bacterium | reverse complement strand
CGGTCGAACCGGACTTCGCCACCGACCAGGGTCAGCATCGCCCTGCCGACCAGTTCGAAGCCGGCGAACGGGGTATTGCCGCCGCGGCTGACCAGTTCGGAACGACCGACAGTCCAGTGCGCGCGGGGATCGAAAGCGACGATGTCGGCCTTGGCGCCGACGGCCAGCCTGCCGGTCGGCTCGTCGAGGATCCGCGCCGGTGCGCTCGTCACCCGGGCCAGGACAGTGCCGAGCGGCAGCCCGGCCTCCTCGCCCCACTTCAGGACCAGCGGCAGCAGCGTCTCCAACGCCGTCGCGCCCGGCGCCGCCTCGCCGAACGGCAGCAGCTTGTCCTCCTCGGCCACCGGCGCGTGGTCGGAGCAGACGGCGTCGATCGTGCCGTCGGCGAGTCCGGCGCGGATCGCATCGCGGTCGCGCTGCGCGCGCAGCGGCGGATCGAGGCGGAAGTCAGAATCGAAGTCGCCGATGTCGACCGCGGTCAGGTGCAGGTGGTGCACGCCGACGTCGGCCGTCACCGGCAGCCCCTCGCGCTTTGCCTGCCGCAGCAGTTCGATCCCGGCCGCGCTCGACAGCCGGCACAGGTGCACGCGGACGCCGGTTTCCCGCTGCATCTCGAAGATGGTGTGCAGCGCCACCGTCTCGGCCAGCACCGGAACGGCGGGCAGGCCGAGACGCCCGGCAATGGCGCCGGCGGCGGCCACCCCGTCGCCCGCCAGCGTGTCCTCGATCGGACGCAGCCATACCGGCAGGTCGAAGGTGCGCGCGTAGCGCAGGATCTGCAGCAGCACTCCGTTGTCGTGCGGCAGGCTGCCGGTCTGCATGAAAGCCACGCAACCGACCTCGGCCAGGGTTTCGATCTCCGCCAGCACCTCGCCCTTCAGGCCCGAGGTCAACGCGCCGAGCGGATACAGCCGCGCCCCCGCGGCCTCGCGCGAGCGCTGGCGCAGCATCCGCACCAGGCCCGGCTCGTCCAGCGGCGGATCGGTGTCCGGCGGGCAGACGACGCCGGTGACGCCGCCGGCGAGCGCCGCCCGCATCTCGCGCTTGAGCGCCCCTTCGGCGCCGGGCTCGCGCATGCGCGCGCACAGGTCGACGAGGCCCGGCGCGACGACGAGCCCGCGGGCGTCGATCTCGCGCTCGGCGCCGAAGCCTGCCGGCGCGGCGCCGAGGGCAACGATGCGGCCATCGGCGACGAACAGGTCTCCCACGGCGTCGTGGTTCGACACCGGATCGACGAGGCGGCCGCCGCGGATGGCGAGTCTCACTGCATCCTCTGCGACGATGCCGCGATCGACAGCACCGCCATTCTGACGGCGATGCCGAAGGTCACCTGCGGCAGGATCACGCTCTGCGTGCCGTCGGCGACCCGGGAATCGATCTCCACCCCGCGGTTCATCGGCCCCGGATGCATCACGATCGCGTCGGGCTTCGCAAGGCGAAGCCGCTCCGGCGTCAGGCCGTAGTTGCGGAAGTACTCCTGCGCGCTTGGCAACAACGCGCCTCGCATGCGCTCGTTCTGCAGCCGCAGCATGATGATCACGTCGGCGCCGCGGATGCCGTCGTCGAGCTTCGTGAAGACGCGTACGCCCATCGTGTCGAGGCCATCGGGCAGCAGCGTCAGCGGGCCGACGGCGCGGATCTCGGGCACGCCGAGCGCGGCCAGCGCGTGGATGTCGGAGCGGGCGACGCGCGAGTGCAGGAT
>CAYLZU010000582.1:0-1705 GCA_964388005.1 uncultured Burkholderiaceae bacterium | reverse complement strand
TAATGGATTCCCTTCTCGCTGACGCTCGAAGGATTCGCCCTTGGGACGGCCCGGCGGGCTCATGCCAGGAAGTGCGCCAGCAGGATCGCCGCCCAGATGCCGCCGGCCAGCAGCAGCGACAGCATCACCGCGGCGCTGCCGTAGTCCTTGGCGAGCTTGCCGAGCGGGTTGATCTCCAGGCTGTCGCGGTCGATCGCCGCCTCGATGCCGGTGTTCAGCAGCTCGACGATCAGCACCAGCACGACGACGCCGACGAGCAGGATCTTCTCCACCAGCGACACCGGCAGCCACAGCGCCGTCGGGATCATGATCGCGGCCAGGATCAGCTCCTGGCGGAAGGCATCCTCGTGCCGCCACGCCGAACGCAGGCCGTCGAGCGAGTAGCGGGTGGCGTTGAGCACGCGCCGCAGGCCGCGCTGCCCTTTGAGCATGCGGCTGTCTTCGGCAGCGGCCGGACGGGACTGCGGCGGCGCGTTCACTTCTCGCCAGACGATGGGTTCAGGACGCGATGATAGGCACGCGGCTGCGGCCGCGTCGCTGCCCCGCCGGCGTTCGATCCCGCCGTCGGCAGGCCGGGGCGATCGCAAGGCAATGCACGGCCGTGAAGGCGCCGGTGGCGCCATCCGGAACCGCCGGCCCGAGGTCGCCGCAGGCGTCGAGGCCCCCGCACCGGCGCGTCACGCCGGATGCCGGTCGGCCGGCGCGACGGCGGAGAACTGCCCGGCGAGCAGCCCCTCGGCCTGCTCCATCACGAAATAGCGCAACGCCTCGGCCGCCGGCGCCAGCGGCTTGCCGCGGACGTTGACGATGTGCCAGCGGCGCAGGATCGGCAGGCCGACGACGTCGAGAACCACCAGTTGCCGCGTGTCCAGCTCCAGGCCGCAGGTATGCAGCGACAGGAATGCCAGCCCCATGTTGGCGATCACCGCCTGCTTGATGGTCTCGTTGCTGGCCATCTCCATGACCTGCGGCGGCGCGATCCGCTGTTCGCGGAAGAAGTGCTCCATCGCCGCGCGGGTGCCGGAGCCGGGTTCGCGGACGATGAACTCCTGGTCGGCGAGCGTCGACGGTGGGATCTCGCGCCGCGCCGCCAGCGGATGCTCGGGCGAGGCGACCACCGCCAGCGGATGCGCTGCGAACGGCTCGGCGCGGGTATCGAGTTCCCGCGGCGGCCGTCCCATCACCACCAGGTCGACCTCGTTATCGTGCAGCTGCCGCACCAGTTGTTCGCGGTTGCCGACCGACAGCCGCATGTCGACGCCGCGATGCTCGGCGCGAAACCGCGCCAGCAATCGCGGCAGGAAGTACTTGGCGGTGCTGACCATGCCGATCGTGACGCGGCCACTCTCGACGCCACGCAGGCGCGCCATCGCGTCCTCGGCCTCTTTCATGGTGGCCAGCACCCGGCGGGCATAGACGAGGAAATACTCACCGGTCATCGTCAGCGCCACCGACTTGGCGCTGCGGTCGAACAGCGGCAGCCCGACCGCAGCCTCCAACTCCTTGATCTGCATGGTGACCGCCGGCGGCGTCAGATGCAGTTCGTCGGCTGCCCTGGCGAAGCTGAGATGCCTTGCCGCCGAACAGAACGAGCGCAGTTGCTTCAGCGTTGCCCCTCGCATAAGCAGCACTTAATCAGAGGTTGCGGATAAGTGAATTTACCTTAATCCGCATGCCCGCTACAGTCATTCCACCGAGCAGCCAA
>CAYLZU010000581.1:0-1709 GCA_964388005.1 uncultured Burkholderiaceae bacterium | reverse complement strand
GCCGGCGGAGAGGCTACTTCCCTGCCGGGGCGCCAGAATCGGCTGGCTTCGGGTTGATGGTCACGCCGCGCTTGCGCAGTTCCTCGACCAGCAGGCGGGCGTTGGGGTTGCCGGTGTCGGCCAGCCGCTGCGTGTCGGAGGCCAGCGCATCGAGCGACTGGCGGAGCTTGGTCGCGTTCTCGACCGTCTGCTGCTGCGCCGCGTAGGCCGCCTTCAGCCGCCCCTGCTCCTCGACGAGCAGCCAGGACTGCAGTCCGAACCAGCCCGTCAGCGCCGCCGTGCCCAGCAGCAGCGGCACGAAGGGGCCGTGGCGCATGGCGGCCTGGTAGCGGCTGTGCAGGTGCCGCTCGACCGGGCCCGGTGGCGGCGGCTGGTCGGTGCCTGCCGGCGGCGCGGCGTTCTGATCGCTCATCGTCTGAATGTGGGTCGGATCTTCCGAGCCGGCGGCCGCGTGGACAAGAAGGCCCCGCTCGAACTGTCGGTGGCTACCTGCGCGGCGGCGTTGCCGGTGCGGGCGCCGGCGCCGATGCCGCCGGCGGATTCACGGTGTAGGTGATGCCGTGCTTGGCGAGCATCGCGCGCACGGCTTCGTCGTTGTTGCGGGCGGCCAGTTCGGCCAGCGCGCGGACGATCTCTCGATACAGCCCTTCGAGCTGCACCGACTGCTGCACGAACTGCTGTCGCGACGCGACTTCCTTCTGCACGGCGCGATTGCCGAGCAGTAGGTAGAAATTCAGCGCCAGCAGGAAAAGGCTCGCGGCAGCCAGTACGGTGACGATCCAGAACTGCGTTCGCGTCAAATCAGGGGCTCCCGTGGCTCAGTGCTGCTGCGCCCTGCGCCGCCGGGCCGCGAAGGCCAGGCCGGCGCCGAGCAGGACGATCGTGATGGTACCGGGTTCGGGCACCGTGCCGCCCTGCCGGATGACATTGGCGCGCAGGAAGATCGTGATGTCGTTCAGAGCCAGGTCGGGCTGGAAGGCGTTGCGGCTGAAGACATCGAAGAACGAGAAGCTGCCGGTGAACAGGCCTTCGTTCAGCGCATCGAAGCTCAGCATCAGGCCGCCAAGCGAGGCGCCGGCCACGAGGTTGACCGGCCCGAAGCCCGCGCCCATGAAGTCGCCGAGCCCGGCGAGGTCGAAAGCGCCGATCAGATCATCGGCCGGGGCGAGCGCGCTGTTGGTCAGCGCCAGGGTTCCGGTGGTGGGGCCGCTGCCGACGAACAGGTTGCCGAAGTCCAGCGTGCACTGCAGCGCGCTGCAGCCAAAGCTGCCGGCGCCGCCGGTCTTGCTGAACAGTGGATTGGCGAGGTTGTTGACCTGGCCGTTGAGCGTCACGTTCAGGCTGGTCAGGCTCAGCGCCAGCATCTCGGGGTTGATGCTCTCGAAGTCGATGGTGGCGGTGCGGCCATTGAAGACGCCGGCGGCAGCGGTGTTAAAGCCCACCAGCAGCGTGCCGCTGCCGGAAGTCTGCGCCGCCAGCCCCGGTGCGGCGATGCCGCCGCTGCCGGTGTAGGGGCCTTGCACCGTCCCCATGGCGGCGGTCATCGTGTCGTTCAGTGCTGTCACCGCGGCGTTGTTCTTCACGGTCACCGCCACCGGCGCCACGACGTCGCCGACGCGGCGGATACCGAAGTCCACCGCCGTTGTGACCAGTTCTGCCACGGCCGGGGTATAGATGCGGCCGTTGACGGTGACGTCCTGCGTGGCGAG
>CAYLZU010000580.1:0-1718 GCA_964388005.1 uncultured Burkholderiaceae bacterium | reverse complement strand
GCGCCAGTGCCCGGTCGCCTGCGCCATGCCGGCCAACGCCGGTTCGCCCGCTTCGCGCGCCAGCACCTCGCGCAGCAGTTCCCACCAGCGGCGCAGCAGCAGCGCCCGGTCGTCAAGCTGGATCGCCAGCATGTCGGCCTCGGCGAAACGGTCGCGCGCGAACAGGCCGTCGCGGATCTGCGCCGCGCGGGCGCCGAGCGCGTAGCCGCCGTCGCCGAGCAGCATCAGCGCCCCGCCTCCGACCATCCGCGCATTGGCGCTCCACAGCCGTCGCGACGGCGGCGAGACGACCCGCGGCAGTTCCTCCGGCCTCATCCAGCCGTCCCAGCCGATGCCGGGCCGCGACCAGTCCGCGGGCTGCATGGGGTCGAAGCCCACGCGCCGCGGCACCGCGCCGGTGATCGTCCAGCCGATCGCCCCCTGCGCATCGCCGACGATGAAATTCTGCGCCGGCATGCCGATATGGCCGGCCAGGCGCAGCGCCTCGGCAACATCGCGCGCCGACTCCAGCCGCAGCAGGTCGAGGTTCAGCGCCTGCGGACGATGCGCCGTCCAGGCCGCCGCCAGGGTTCCGAGCGCGGCGCTGTCGTGCGCGATCGGCCCGAAGACGGTCTCGCGCACGGTCAGCGTCTCGGCGGCGCCGCCGCGAACGCGGATGGTCTCCTCGACCGTCACCACCTCGCGTTCGCCGCCCGCGGCGCGATAGCGGGTCCGCGCCGCGTCGGTGAACATCACTTCGACCCAGTCGAAGAAGTCGCCGTAGCTGTTGGTAAACGACCAGGCGATGCGGCCGTTGGCGCCGACGACGATGCCCGGAAACCCCGGAATCGTCACCCCGGCGACATCGACCGCCTCGGCGCCGCGGCCGAAGCGCAGCCGCGCCCGCAGCCAGATGTTCGGCACCCGCAACCCGAGGTGCATGTCGTTGGCCACCAGCGCGCCACCATGCGTCGTCAGGCCGCCGGCCACCGCCCAGGAGTTGCTGCCGACCGCAAGATCGGAGGTGACGTCGACCTCGCGACCGAAGAGCGCCGGATCGAGCGCGCGCAGGTCGATGGCTTCGGCCGGCGGCAGCGGCGGCGCCGGCAGCGGACCGCCGACGATCGGCGCGTCCCATTCGCCGCCGGCGGCGAGCAGGAAGTCGGCATACGCGGCCGGAAGCTCGCGGCGCAGCCGCGCCAGCGCCAGTTCGCGCGCCGCCACCCGGCCCTGCAGATCGAAGAACATCGCGTAGCCGACCAGCAGCGAATCCTCGTCGCGCCATGCGATGGGCTGCTGGCGCAGCAGCAGGTACTGCCACGGCCGCGCGCCGAGGCCGGCGAGCCCGGCGTTAACTCCCTGCACGTATGCCGACAGACGGGCGCGTACCGCCGGATCGAGTCTGTCCAGCACCGCCGCCGCGCGATGGCGGAACCGGTGCAGCCTGCGCTCGCGATCGACCGGCAGCGCCGCGGCGCCGAACAGTTCGGCGAGTTCGCCGGCGGCGGAGCGGCGCATCAGGTCCATTTCGAAGAAGCGTTCCTGCGCCGCCGCGTAGCCGAGGGCGCGCGCGGCGTCGTTCGCGTCCGCGGCTTCGATGGTGAGCACGCCGAGCGCGTCGCGGCTGACCACAGCCGGCGACCCGAGCCCCGGCAACGGCATGGCGCCTGCGTCGCGCGGGATGCTGGCGCGGACGGCGAGGAAGACACCGGCCGTCGCCAGCAGCGCCAGCGCCGCAA
>CAYLZU010000579.1:0-1718 GCA_964388005.1 uncultured Burkholderiaceae bacterium | reverse complement strand
TGCTGATCGCCGCCCAGGCGCTGGCGCTCGATCTGACACTGGTCACCAACAACGAGCGAGAGTTCAAGCGCGTTCCCGCGTTGCGCATCGAGAACTGGGCGGCCGCCTGAAAGGGTCGCGCAAGCGCGCGCCGATCCGATGTCTCTGCCTGAAGCGCCAGCGCCATGCAGGTCTCCTACGCCGAACTGCACTGCGTCAGCAACTTCAGCTTCCTGCGCGGTGCTTCGCACCCGGAGGAACTGGTCGAACGCGCCATCGCGCTCGGCTACTTGGCGCTGGCGATCACCGACGAATGCTCGTTCGCAGGCAGCGCGCGGGCTCACCTGGCGCTGCGCGAGGCAATCGAACGCGACCCCGCCGCGCGCGACTTCAAGCTGATCCACGGCACCGAGATCCGCCTCGAAGACGGCCCGACGCTGATCCTGCTCGCCAGGACGCGCGCCGGCTACGGCAACCTGAGCCAGCTCGTCACGTTCGCCCGCCGGCAGGCGCGCAAAGGCAGCTGCCGCCTCACGCTCGCCGACCTGCAACAGCACTGCCACTGGCTCGCCGACACCATCGTCATCGCAAAAATGGGGTCAGAGTCGAATTTCGGGGCGCTCGCGCGGCTCGCCGGAAAAATCGACTCTGACCCCATTTTTCTGGCGTGCGAGCTGACGCGGGGGGCGGACGATGCGGCGGAACTCGCGGCGCTGCGCGAGCTCGCCGCGCGCACCGGCATGCCGCTGGTGGCCACCGGCAACGTGCACATGCACGTGCGCGGGCGCAAGAAGCTGCAGGACACGCTGACCGCGATCCGGCTGCGCACGCCGCTGGCGCGCTGCGGCAGGCAGCTGGCGCCGAACGCTGAGCGCTACCTGCGGCCGCTTTATCGGCTGGCGCGCATCTATCCCGCCGACCTGCTGGCGCAGACGCTTTCGATCGCCTCGCGCTGCCACTTCTCGCTCGACGAACTGCGCTACGAGTACCCGGAGGAGATCGTCCCGCCCGGCGAAACACCCACCACCTACCTGCGCCGCGCCACCTACGAGGAGGCGCGCACCCGCTACCCGCACGGCATGCCGGAGCAGGTCCGCGCCACGGTCGAGCACGAACTGAGACTGATCGAAGACCTGCGCTACGAGCCGTACTTCCTCACCGTCTACGACATCGTCCGCTTCGCGCGCAGCCGCGGCATCCTGTGCCAGGGGCGCGGCTCGGCGGCCAACTCGGCGGTGTGCTATTGCCTCGGCATCACCGAGGTCGACCCGGCGCGGATGTCGGTCCTCTTCGAGCGCTTCATCAGCAGGGAGCGCAACGAGCCGCCGGACATCGACGTCGACTTCGAGCACCAGCGGCGCGAGGAGGTGATGCAGTACATCTACGCGAAATACGGCCGCGACCGGGCGGCGCTGACCGCCGCGCTGCACACCTACCGGCCGCGCGGCGCGCTGCGCGATGTCGGCAAGGCGCTCGGCCTGTCGCTCGACCAGGTCGATCGCCTCGCCCGCAGCATGGCCTGGTGGGACGGCCGCAGGATCAGGCCGGAGCGCCTGGCCGAGGCCGGCTTCGACCCCGCCAACCCGGTGATCGCGCAGGTGGCCGAACTCGCCCAGGAGCTGATCGGCTTTCCGCGCCACCTGTCGCAGCACAGCGGCGGCTTCGTCATCGCCCGCGACCGGCTCGACCGCCTGGTGCCGATCGAAAACGCCGCCATGGCCGAGCGCACCGTGATCCAG
>CAYLZU010000578.1:0-1729 GCA_964388005.1 uncultured Burkholderiaceae bacterium | reverse complement strand
CGGGCACGTGCAGCTTCAGCGGGCCGAAAGACTTCGTCATGCGTGTCTCCGCGCTCCTTCGCCTGGGGTGAGCCCCGGCTCTCACTCGCCGAGCCGGTGCCGAAGGTTAGCGACTTTGCGGCGGCGGCTGTTGACGACGCGCGAAGGCAGGATGCTGCGGCGCGACGAGGCGATCACGCGGCTTCGCGCGCCGCTTCGGACCCGGTTGAGCCCGGCGTCCCGGGGTCCCGATGCACCGGCAGCACGCGCGTGTCGCGGAACACCGGCAGCCGCCACGCCGCCCACGCCAGCAGCAGAGCGCCGGCGCCGGCGAACGCCAGGGCGGCGCGCAGGCCGACATGCTCGCCGAGCCAGCCGCCGATCAGGGCCCCGGGAACTGAGGGCACCATGATCAGCCAGCGCATGGTGCTCGTCATCCGCCCCAGCAGCGGCGTCGGCGTGACCGCCTGCCGCAGGGCGAGGAAGTTGACGAAGATGAGGATCGCGCCGGCGCCGAGCAGCATCAGCATCAGCGCGAACATCGCCACCCCGGCGGCCCCGACCGGCGCCGCCGCGGCGAGCAGCCAGCCGGCACCGTTCAGCGTGAAGCCCGCCACCATCGCCGGCCCCGGGCCGATCCGGCGCGAGATCCGGTGGCCGAGCAGGCTCGCCGCCACGGTGCCGACGCCGACCATCGTGTAGGCGAGGCCGACACCGCCCTCGGCGAGTCCCAGCGTGCGGGTGGCGAACAGGATCTGCACCACGTTGGCGGCGAAGTAGCACAGGTGCCAGACGCCGACCGCGATCGCCATCGTCAGCAGCATGCGGTGGGTGGCGACGAACCGCACGCCGGCGCGAAGCGACGGCCAGAACGCCTCCGCCGCCGCGCGCGGCGCCTCGCGGACGCGGAGGCCGGCCAGGATCAGCGCCGATGCCGCCAGCAGCGCCGCGTTCAGCAGCAGGGTCAACGGCGCGCCGAGAAGCCTGATCAGCGCCCCGGCGGCGCCGGGCCCGGCGACCTCGGCGGCCGAGTTGGCGAGTCCGTTGCGGGCGTGCGCCTCCACCAGCCGCTCGCGCGGCACGATCTGCGTCAGCACGATCTGCGCCGCGCTGCCCGAGACCGTGTTCACCAAGCCGAGCGTCAGGGCCACGACGTACAGCCAGCCCATGGCGAGCCAGTCGAACCACCAGGCCAGCGTCACGCTCCCCATCGCCAGCGCCAGCGTGATCTCGCCGCCGATGTACACGGGCAGCTTGCGCACCCGGTCGAGGACCACGCCGGTGGGCAGCGACAGCAGCGCGAACGGCAGCGCCTCCAGCGCCGCAAGAAGGCCCATCTGGGTCGGCGTGGCGGCGAGCAGCACGGCGGCGGCGAGCGGCAGCGCCAGCATGCTCATCTGGGTGCCGAAGGAGCCGACCAGGATCGAGCCGAAGATCCGCCGGTAGGCGGCATCGCGCAGGAGATCGTCGGGGTCGAGCGTCAGCCGGCGGCGCAGCCGGGCGAGCAGGGGCGGGTTCGGGGCGCGCAATCTGCCGTTGTTGCGGTCGCGAGGGCGGCAGCGTAGCGCGCCGCCGCCCGCCCGCGGCGGCGGCTTCGACCGCTGCGTGCAGGCCGAGGCCGCCCGACAGTCTCAGCCATCCATCAGCAGATAGATGCCCAGGCCGATCATCACCAGGCCCGCGACGAGCTTCAGCACCCGGCCTTCCTTCTCCTGCAGCCGGTGGCGGCTGAGCAGCGTCACCCCGATGC
>CAYLZU010000577.1:0-1729 GCA_964388005.1 uncultured Burkholderiaceae bacterium | reverse complement strand
TCGACCGCTCCTCCGGCGCTGATCGAGGGCGCCGCCAACTTCGGCCCGATGAGCCGGGTGATGAACGCCAAGGAGATCGAGGCGTTCGAGAAGAAGCACGGCTACAAGCCGACCGCGGTGCCGGTGGCCATCGACGCGCTCGCCGTGTACGTGAACAAGGACAACCCGCTGAAGTGCCTGTCGATCCCGCAGGTCGACGCGATCTTCTCGGCGACGCGCAAGTGCGGCAATGCGGGTGACATCACCAAGTGGGGCCAGGTCGGCATGACCGGCGACTGGGCCAACCGCGACATCGCGCTGTACAGCCGTAATTCGGTTTCCGGCACCTACGGCTACTTCAAGGAAGTGGCGCTGTGCCGCGGCGACTTCAAGAAGAACGTCGCCGAGCAGCCGGGTTCGGCCTCGGTGGTGCAGAGCGTGACCGGCCAGATCAATGCCATCGGCTACTCGGGTATCGGCTACAAGACCTCCGGCGTGCGGGCGCTGCCGCTGTCAAAGGCCGCCGGTGGCGCCTGCGTGGAAGCGGATGCGACGCACGCGATCGACGGCACCTACCCGTTGTCGCGGGTGCTGTACGTTTACGTGAACAAGAAACCGAACCAGCCGCTGCCGCCGCTGGAGCGCGAGTTCTTCAATCTCGTGCTGTCGAAGGAAGGCCAGCAGGTCGTGGTCAAGGACGGTTTCGTGCCGCTGCCGGCCAAGATGGCCGCCAACGCGCGCGCTGAACTGTCGAAGTAGAACCTTCGCCCGGCCGGCGGTCCGTCGGTTGCCGACGGAGCCGCTGGTCGTGCCTTCCTACCCGAGGAGAGAGTCATGCGAGGTACCGCACTGAAGCTGATCACGGCCGTCGCCACGGCCGGGGTCGTGGCGGCATGCGCCACGGCTCCCGGATACGATCCGGCGCCGGCGGCGAAGGTCCCGGCACCGGCGCCGGCCGCCGCCGCGGCGGCGCCGGCGACCGCCGCGAAGATGTACTACTTCATGGTCATGCCCGAAGACGGCCGGCTGTACCTGTTCGGCGACCCGAAGAACTACCTTGCCTACCGCGAGCACAACGAAGTACCGCTGACCCGTACGCGCGTCGGCGCCGGCCCGCAGGGCCAGACCCTGGTGTTCGGCATCACCAACGACGACGTCAAGGCCAACAGGCCGAGCGCGGCGGAGATGATCTTCGACAAGAAAACGCCGCTGAAGGACCCGTTCTACGGCGAGGTCGTCAAGGACGGCCGCTATCACGTCTTCGGCAGCGCCAAGGACTTCCAGGACTTCCTGGAGCACAACGAGATCACCTACACCTTCGCGACCATCGGCGAGGGTCCGAAGGGCGCGTCCGTCATCTACGCGCTGAACAAGGACACGGTCAAGCAGGGGCGCCCGACGGCGCTGATCGAACAGTTCAAGGCGCTGCGAGCCGGCAAGTAGGCGTCGCGGGATCGGAAGGGACGACCAGGAGCGCGGGGCACCGCCCCGCTGCGCCTCTGGTCTGTTGCGCAGGGGGGAAGAATGAGCGCCGCTGCGGCCAGACCGGCCGACACGACGACCGACGTCGTCGAGCGCAATATCAATCGCCGATTGAGGCGGGACGCGCTGTTTCGCCACGTGATGACCTTCGGCGGGCTGAGCGTCATCATCGCGATCTCGCTGATCTTCTTCTACCTGGCCAGCGTGGTGGCGCCGTTGTTCATCCCGTCGCACCTCGGCGAGGTGCGCGGCATGAAGTCGGCCGCCG
>CAYLZU010000576.1:0-1734 GCA_964388005.1 uncultured Burkholderiaceae bacterium | reverse complement strand
CGATCAGCTGCGAAGCGCCGAGCAGGATCTCAAGAACCAGTATCGCGCCAAGCTGCAGCAGGCGATCAACCTCGACGAACTGCGTCGCCAGAAGGAACTCGTCAGCCAGTACGTGCTGACGCTCGAGAAGCAGCTGCCGAGCAAGGCGGAGATGGACCAGCTGCTGTCCGACATCAACCAGGCTGGCATCGGCCGCGGCCTGCAGTTCGAGCTGTTCCGCCCCGGACAAGCGAGCCAGAAGGACTACTACGCCGAACTGCCCATCGCCGTGCGCGTCTCCGGCCGCTATCACGATCTCGGCGCCTTCGCTGGCGACATCGCCAATCTGCCGCGCATCGTGACCCTGAACAATCTGAACCTGACGGCGCAGCGCGACGGCATCGTCGCGTTGGATGCCACCGCCAAGACCTACCGCTACCTCGACGAGCAGGAACTGGCGGCCAACCGCAAGAGCGCGCCGGCGAAGAAGTGACGCATCGATGAACGGTCTCCGCACTGTCCTGTTGATTGGTTCCGGCGCGCTGCTGGCGGCGTGTGCGCCGTCGAACGAGGCCGAGCTGCGCCAGTGGATGGCCGAGGTCCGGCAGCAGGTGCGTCCGGTGGTCGAGCAGGTTCCGGCGCCGAAGGAGTTCATTCCGTACAGTTACGAAAGCCGGACCCAGGTCGACCCCTTCGACGTGCAGAAAGTGGTGATGGCGGTGTCGCGGCAACAGCAGGTGCGCGCCACCGCGAGCTCGATCCGGCCGGATCTTGAACGCCGCCGCGAGGTGCTTGAAGGTTATCCGCTCGACCAGATCAAGATGGTCGGGACGATGCGGCAGAACAAGGTCGACGTTGCCCTGCTGAACTCGGGCGGAGCGACGCACCTCGTGCGCGTCGGCAACTACGTCGGCCAGAACTTCGGCCTGGTGACGCGGATCACCGAGACCGAGGTGCAGATCAAGGAAATCGTTCAGGACGCTGCCGGCGAGTGGGTCGAGCGGCCAGCCAAGCTGGAGCTGCAGGAAGCGGCGCGAACAGGGGGCGGAAAATGAGGACGGCGTTGAAGGTCTTACTTGCCGCGGCGTTCGTCGCTGTGGCTTCGGTGCCGCCCCTCGGCCCCGAACCAGCGCGCGCGCAGGCTGCCGCGGTCAACAGCGTCGAGCGGATCGACGCGACGCAGACGTCTGCCGGAGTGCTTTTGACGATCCAGCTGAAGGAGCCGGTCAAGGACGCACCGCCAAGTTTTTCGATCGCCAACCCGGCGCGCATCGCCATCGACCTCGCCAGCACCGAGAACAACGTCGGCCGCAACTCGGTCGAGTTCAACCAGGGCGACCTGCGTTCGGTCAACATTGTGCAGGCGCAGGAGCGGACCCGCATCGTGCTGAACCTGCGCCGCTCGCTGAACCACTCGGTCACGGTCAGCGGCAACACCGTGCAGGTGGCCCTCGGCGGGCTGGTCGGCACGACCTTCCGCGCCGCCGAGGCGCCGGCCGCCGCTCCGGGCGCCGCCGAGGCGCCGGCCGCGGAAGGGCCGAAGGCGCTGCGTGCGCTCGACTTCCGCCGCGGCTCCGAGGGCGAAGGCCGGGTGGTCATCGATCTGTCGGATCCGAACACCAGCGTCGACATCCGCGAGCAGGGCAACCGGGTGGTGGTCGATTTCCTAAACGCCAGCGCGCCCGAGACGCTGCGCCGAAGGCTCGACGTCACCGACTTCGGCACCCCGGTGGCGATGGTGACGACGACCCAGCA
>CAYLZU010000575.1:0-1735 GCA_964388005.1 uncultured Burkholderiaceae bacterium | reverse complement strand
TGCTGGTCTACGTCGGCGCGGTGATGGTGCTGTTCCTGTTCGTGGTGATGATGCTCGACATCAACATCGACCGCATGCGCGAGGGCTTCTGGAAGCACCTGCCGCTGGCGGCCTTCGTCGGCGCCGCGATCGCGCTGCAGCTGTGGCTGGTGCTGTCGCACGGAAGCTGGCAGGGCAGGCGCGGGCCCGGGCCGGGCATCGCCGGGGTCAACAACATCGAGGCGCTCGGCAGGCTGATGTTCACCGAGTACGTGTATCCGGTGCAGGTGGCGGGGCTGATCCTGCTGGTGGGCATGATCGCCGCGGTGGTGCTGACGCTGCGCCGGCGCAAGGACAGCAAGTACCAGCGGCCCGGCGACCAGGTGCGGGTCAAGCGCGCTGACCGGGTGCGGCTGGTGGCGATGCCGTCGGACGCCGAAGGCAGGCAGGATGCGAGGCGCTGACCGGCAGCGCGGATAACGAGGCGCGGGGAGGCGCCGCAGAAGAACATGGTTTCACTGTCCTGGTACCTGGGAGTCGGCGCGCTGCTGTTTTCGATCGGCGTGGTCGGCATCTTCCTGAACCGGCGCAACCTCATCGTGCTGCTGATGGCGATCGAGCTCATGCTGCTCGCCGTCAACATGAACTTCGTCGCCTTCTCGCACTTCCTCGGCGACTACCACGGGCAGGTGTTTGTCTTCTTCATCCTGACCGTCGCCGCGGCCGAGGCGGCGATCGGCCTGGCGATCCTGGTGACGCTCTTCCGCAACCTCGCGACGATCAACGTCGACGAGCTCGACGCGCTCAAGGGTTGAGGATGAACGCCCCGACGCTCACTTCATTCGCTGCTCCGCGAGAGGGCGCAGCGCCCTTCGGGCGGCCGGGCGGGGAGGTGTTGACCCCCACGCTCACTGCGTTCGCTGCCCCCCAAGGGGGCTCAGCGCCCTTCGGGCGGCCGGGCGGGCGCTGATGACTTCGATGCAGAAGCTGTACCTGCTCGTGCCGCTGGCGCCGCTGGTGGGGGCGATCGTCGCCGGCCTGCTCGGCCGCGTGATCGGCCGCTCGGGCGCGCACGCGGTGACCATCCTCGGCGTGCTGGTGTCCACGGTGGCGTCGCTGCTGGTGTTCGTCGACGTGATGAACGGCAACACCTTCAACGGCACCGTCTACACCTGGGCCAGCATCGGCGAGATGCGGCTGGAGGTCGGCTTCCTGATCGATTCGCTGACCGCGACGATGATGCTGGTGGTGAGCTTCGTGTCGCTGATGGTGCACATCTACACCATCGGCTACATGGCCGACGACCCCGGCTACCAGCGCTTCTTCTCGTACATCTCGCTCTTCACCTTCAGCATGCTGATGCTGGTGATGAGCAACAACTTCCTGCAGCTGTTCTTCGGCTGGGAGGCGGTCGGGCTGGTCTCCTACCTGCTGATCGGCTTCTGGTGGAAGCGGCCGACGGCGATCTACGCCAATCTCAAGGCCTTCCTCGTCAACCGGGTCGGCGACTTCGGCTTCGTGCTCGGCATCGGCCTGGTGTTCGCCTACTTCGGCACCCTCGACTACGCGGCGGTGTTCAAGGCGGCGCCGGAGCTCGCGGCGGCCGGCACGACGCTGCCGGGCACGTCGTGGCTGCTCATCACCGTGATCTGCGTGTGTCTGTTCATCGGCGCGATGGGCAAGAGCGCGCAGTTTCCGCTCCACGTCTGGCTGCCCGACTCGATGGAGGGCCCGACCCCGATCTCGGCGCTGATCC
>CAYLZU010000574.1:0-1737 GCA_964388005.1 uncultured Burkholderiaceae bacterium | reverse complement strand
CGGCAAGATGTTCCTGATCGACACCGAGCAGGGCCGCATCATCGACGACGCCGAACTGAAGGCGCAGCTCGCCGCCGCCAAGCCGTACAAGGAGTGGATCCGCCGCATCCGCGTCCGGCTCGATGACCTGAGCGCGCCGGCCATCGGCATCGGCTCGGCGGCGCGGGTCGAGGTGCCGCTGCTCGACCGCCAGCAGGCCTTCGGCTACACGCAGGAGGACGTGAAGCTGCTGATGGAGCCGATGGCCACCCAGGCCGAGGAGGCGATCGGTTCGATGGGCAACGACAGCGCGCTGCCGGTGCTGTCGAGCCGCGACAAGCCTCTTTACAACTACTTCAAGCAGCTGTTCGCGCAGGTGACCAACCCGCCGATCGACCCGATCCGCGAACAGCTGGTGATGTCGCTGGTGAGCTTCATCGGCCCGAAGCCCAACCTGCTCGACATCAACAACATCAACCCGCCGATGCGCCTCGAGGTCAGCCAGCCGGTGCTCGACTTCAAGGACATGGCCAAGATCCGCTCGATCGAGCGCTACGCCTCCGGCAAGTTCCGCAGCTACGAACTGCACATCTGCTATCCGGTCGCCTGGGGCAACGAGGGCGTGGAAGCGCGGCTGGCCTCGCTGTGCGCGCAGGCGGTGGATGCCGTGAAGGCCGGCTACAACGTGCTGATCGTCACCGACCGCAGCATGGATGCCGAGCACGTGGCGATTCCGGCGCTGCTGGCCACCAGCGCCATCCACCAGCACCTGATCGGCGCCGGCCTGCGCACCTCGACCGGCCTGGTGGTCGAGACCGGCAGCGCCCGCGAGGTGCACCACTTCGCGCTGCTGGCCGGCTACGGCGCCGAGGCGATCCACCCCTACCTGGCGCTGGAGACGCTGCGCTCGCTGCACCACGCCAGGGAGGGCGACACCGAGAAGGCGATTGCCAACTACATCAAGGCGGTCGGCAAGGGGCTGAACAAGGTGATGTCCAAGATGGGCATCTCCACCTACATGAGCTACTGCGGGGCGCAGATCTTCGAGGCGGTCGGCCTGGCCTCCGATCTGGTGCAGAAGTACTTCCGCGGCACCGCCAGCAACGTCGGCGGCGTCGGCCTGTTCGAGGTCATGGAGGAGGCGATCCGCACCCACCGCGCCGCGTTCTCCGACGACCCGGTACTGGCGCACATGCTCGATCCCGGCGGCGAGTACCAGTGGCGCATCCGCGGCGAGGAGCACATGTGGACGCCGGATGCGATCGCCAAGCTGCAGCACTCCACCCGCGCCAACTCCTACCAGACCTACAAGGAGTACGCGCAGATCATCAATGACCAGAGCCGCCGCCACCTGACGCTGCGCGGGCTGTTCGAGTTCAAGGTTATCCCTGCGAAGGCGATTGCCGTCGACGAGGTGGAGCCGGCGAAGGAGATCGTCAAGCGCTTCGCCACCGGGGCGATGTCGCTGGGCAGCATCTCCACCGAGGCGCACACGACGCTCGCCATCGCCATGAACCGCCTCGGCGGCAAGAGCAACACCGGCGAGGGCGGCGAGGATCCGGTGCGCTATCGCAACGAGCTGAAGGGCATCGCCATCAGGCAGGGCGATACGCTGGCGTCGCTCCTCGGCCGCGACCGGGTCGAGGTCGACATCCCGCTCAAGGACGGCGACTCGCTGCGCTCGAAGATCAAGCAGGTCGCCAGCGGCCGCTTCGGCGTCACCGCCGAGTACCTGACGAGCGCCGACCAGATCCAGAT
>CAYLZU010000573.1:0-1771 GCA_964388005.1 uncultured Burkholderiaceae bacterium | reverse complement strand
GAGCGCCGGATCGAGGCGGGTGCTGGCCATCAGGTGTCCTTCGGTTCGCCGTGCGACAGGCTTTGCCGCAACTGTCCGAGCAGGGCATACAGCTGCGCCGTGCGGGCCCGATCGAGTCCGCCGAACAGCTCGACGATCCACTGCTCGTGCGCGCGCGCCATCGCCTCGAAGCTGCGCCTGCCCTTCGGCGTCAGGCGCACGATCCAGGCGCGGCGGTCGGTTTCGTCGCTGGCGCGCACGACCAGCCCGTCGCGCTGCAGCTCGTCGGTCAGCCCGGTGACATTGCCGCCGGTGACCATCAGGCAGCGCGACAGGTCCCGCATCTTCAGCCCCTCCGGCCTGCGGTGCAGCTGCGCCAGGTAGTCGAAGCGGGCGAGCGACACGCCGAAGCCCTTGCGCAGCCGGCGGCGGATCGCGGATTCGATCTGCGTCGTGCACGACAGCATGCGCAGCCACAGTTTCAGCGCCGCGTGGTCGGTGGCCACGGCGCGCGCCTCGTGGCCGAGTTCGCCGTGCCGCGCGCGCTGGGCGGCGGGCCTCACATCACCTCCCCGCCGGAGACGGAGATCGACTGGCCGGTGATCGAGGCGGTGGCATCGGAACAGAGCCAGGCCACGGTCTGCGCGACCTCCCCGGGCTGGACGATGCGCCGCTGCGGATTGCCGGCCGCCAGTTCGGCGCGCACCTCGTCGGCGCCGCGGCCGGTCCGGGCGACGACGCGGTCGACGCTGAGCCGATACAGGTCGGTTTCGGTGAAGCCGGGGCAGACGGCGTTGACGGTGATGCCGGTGCGCGCCAGTTCGAGCGCCAGCGCCCGCGTCAGGCCGACGACACCGTGCTTCGACGCCACGTAGGCGCTGACGTAGGAATACGCCTTCTGCCCCGCGGTGCTGGCGATGTTGACGATGCGGCCACGGCTGGCAGCGAGCATGTCGGGCAGCGCGGCCTGCGAACAGAGGAAGGTGCCGGTGAGGTTCACCGCGAGCAGCCGCTGCCACAGATCGAGCGAGGTCTTCAGGAACGGCGCGCTCTCGGCCTGGCCAGCGTTGTTGACGAGGATCGCGGCCGGGCCGCGGTCGCGCCGCGCCTGCGCGAACGCCGCCTCGACCTGGGCCGCGTCGCCGACATCGGCGAGCACGATGCCGTGCGGGCCGCCGGGCAGCGCCGCCAGCGTGTCTTCGAGTGTTTGCCGCGTCCGGCCGAGCAGGGTCAGGCTCGCGCCCTGCGCCGCCAGGGTGCCGGCGATCGCCGCGCCGATGCCGCGCCCGGCACCGGTGACGATGGCGTGGCGGCCGGCGAGCGGTTGCGTCGACACCGCGGTCTGGGCTTGCAGTTCAGTCATGTCCGTGCCGGCGCCGTCTGGGTCGCCTTCTCGCGCGCGAACAGCGATTCCAGCTGCGGCTTGGCGGCGCGGTACTGCTTCGGCCAGTCGATGGCGGCGTAGCCGATCTTCGCTGCTTCCGACAGCGTCCATGCGGCGTTGGCCAGGTGCGGGCGGGCGATCGCGCAGAGATCGGCGCGGCCGGCGGCGATGATCGAGTTGACGTGATCGGCCTCGGTGATCGCGCCGACGGCGATAGTGGCGATGCCGGCCTCGTTGCGGATGCGGTCGGCGAACGGCGTCTGGTACATGCGGCCGTAGGTGGGCTTCTGCTCGGCGCTGACCTGGCCCGAGGAGCAGTCGATCATGTCCGCTCCCGCCGCCTTGAAGGCGCGCGCGATCTCGACCGCGTCGGCGGGCGTGATGCCGCCGTCGACCCAGTCGTGCGCC
>CAYLZU010000572.1:0-1771 GCA_964388005.1 uncultured Burkholderiaceae bacterium | reverse complement strand
GTCGTCGGGCGAGCCGAAGTCCCTTTACTCGCCGCAGAGCAGTCGCATCCGCCGCTCGGCGATGTTGAACTCCTCGTCGGTGTTGGCCGCCAGCACCTGTTCCTTGGCCTGCTCGCAGGCCGTTGCCTGCCGGACGTCGGCGGCGACCGGTGCCGGCGCAGCCTTCGCGGGTGCCGCCTTCGCGGGCGCGGCCTGCGCGCGCGGCGCGCAGCGGCTGTCGGGTACCAGGCGGATGTTCGCGAACTGCCCCTGCTCGACAGCGACGCAATCGCCGGCGCGCTTGCCGGCCTGGTCGGAAATGATGCGGATGGTCGAAGTGCCGTCGATCAGCACCGTGTACTCGAAGGCCTGCGAGCGGCCGGCGAGGGTGCCGACTCCGCGTCCGGCCGCCGCGCCGGCAACGCCGCGCAGCGCGCGGTTGCTGCCTGACTGGCCGCTGCCCGAGACCAGCCCGATGCCGCCGCCGACGAGCGTGCCGATGTTCTGCGACCGGCTGTCCGTTTCCGTGACCGCCTGCACGTTGGTGATGCGGCCGTACTGGACCCGGGTCTGCGCCGACGCGGCCTCGGCGAGGCAAAGGGCGGCAGCCGCTGCCAGGGTGAAACTGCCAAACCTGCGAATCATCGATTTCCTCCCGTGTGCTGGAGTTCCAAACAGTCGAGGGCGCCCGCTGACTTCAGCGCCGGGGTTGTCGGATGTCGCGCTGTTCCTGGAGGGAGTTCCGGAGCAGGACGGCTCGGACCCGCATCCAAGCTTCCGCCTCATGCTGCGATGCGACTTCGACAAGATTAGCGCACTCTTGGCGGCGGCCCCTGCCCACAGCCTGATGCGCCGTTTCCGCGGCACGAGATCGAGTCTCTGTCGACGATGCCCAGGTGGGCACGTTCGACCGCTTTCGCACGCTACTGCAATCACCGGCTAGATCACGCCGTCCTTCTTCATCGCCTGCACGAGCAGTTCGACGAACTGGTCGATGATCTGCTGGACCGAGTTGAAGTTCGTGGTTGTGGTCGTCGCACCCGACCAGACAACGACGGCGGTCCCGGCGTCGAACAGGCGCGTGTCGGCGTGAACCCTTTCGGTCGTGGTGACGCGCGGCGGCGTCGAGGTCATCCACATCGTGTTGTAGTAGCCGGCGAAGCCGCGCCAGCCCGGACCCCAGGCGGCGCTCGAACCCCAGCCGGGCCCCCAGGTCGGCCCCATCACCATGCCAGGCGTCACGTTGACTTCGGTGGACACGTTGATCACCCGACTGACCACCGCATGTCCGGCGCCGGCATCCCTGACCGCGCGCTGCAGCTGATCCTCGCTGACCGGGCCGTCGGCGGGGATGAACTTATACGACTGCACCGCCTTCACGCCGGCTTCGGTAAGCGCCGCGACCATCCGGTCTTCCAGCATCCGCCTGTTGGTCGAGTCCCGGATCGCCGCCATCACCATCACGCTGCGGACCGCGCGCTGGCCGGCGAATTCCGGGTTGACCCACTGCGCATCGAGCCTGGTGGCGCGCGTCGCGCACCCCGACGACGCGACAGTCGCAACGGCCGTGAGGATCAGGGCGATCGAGCGGATGAACATGTCGCGGACTCCTTCGAGGAGGGTCGCCGACGGCCGAGACCGAAGTGCGTTGCCGGAGGCCGGCAGGCCGTGATTCGAATGCCGCCGGGGCCCGGCAATCCTACCGACAAACCGTGTCGATTGTGCACAGGCGCGCCGCATCCCGTCGGCATGCAGGACTGGCCGCGGCGAGCACGCAGGAGGCGGGCAGGGG
>CAYLZU010000571.1:0-1778 GCA_964388005.1 uncultured Burkholderiaceae bacterium | reverse complement strand
GCCGCGGTGCCCTTCAGTCGGCGGCGCCGCACGAAGCTTCGGCGCCCGGCTTCGGATCCGCCGCGATCACCGCCGCGGTGGCGGCGTCGAGCGGGCGCGGCTCGCGCTGCGGCGGCGTCAGCGGCGCCGGCTCGGGCGTGGCGAGGTTGCCGCGCATCAGCGAGCGGCCGGCGGTGATGCCGCCGACCTGCTGCAGGCGCAGCCGTTCCTCGTCGCGCCGCCGCACGTCGTCCATGGTCTCGGCGACCTCGGCCGGCTCGAAGCCGAGGCCGCCGAGCACCCGCCCGCCGAAGACCATCGCCGACTCGAAGGTCTCGCGCAGCTCGAACTCGACCCCGGCGCGGACCAGCCGCAGCGTGTGGCCGCGGTCGAACGAGCGGACATACAGCTTCGCCTGCGGGAACTCGTGCCTTGCCACCTCGACGATGCGGTCGGCGGCTTCGGGCCGGTCGACGCAGACCACGATCGCGTCGGCGCGGCCGGCGCCGGAGGCGCGCAGCACGTCGAGCCGCGTGCCGTCGCCGTAGTAGACCTTGAAGCCGAAGTTGCCGGCGGCGCGGATCATGTCGACGTCGGCATCGATGATCGAGATGTCGACGCCGCGCGCCAGCAGCGGCTGGCTCACCACCTGGCCGAAGCGGCCGAAGCCGATGATCAGCACCCGGCCCGACAGGCAGGGCGGCTCCTCGATGCCGTCCATCGACGCCGCCGGCTTCGGCAGCAGGCGCTCGAGCAGCAGCACCAGCACCGGCGTGGCCGCCATCGACAGGATCACGATCGCCGCCATCACGGCGGCGGCCCGGGCGTCGAACACGCCGGCCGCCAGCGCCGCCGCATAGAGCACGAAGGCGAACTCGCCGCCCTGCGCGAAAAGCGCCGCCCGCCGCAGCGACTCGCGATGGTCGGCGCCGAAGCCGCGGGCGACGACGTAGATGCCGATGGCCTTGACCGCCATGAACGCCGCCACGCCGGCGGCGACGAGCCGCCACTCGGCGCCCACCACCGCGAGGTCGAGCGACATGCCGACCGACAGGAAGAACAGCCCCAGCAGGATGCCGCGGAACGGCTCGATGTCGGCCTCGAGCTGGTGGCGGAAGGTCGACTCCGACAGCAGCACCCCGGCGAGGAAGGCGCCCAACGCCATCGACAGCCCGCCCCAGTTCAGCAGCAGCGCCGAGCCGAGCACCACAAGCAGGGCGGCCGCCGCCATCACCTCGCGGCCGCCGGCCGCGGCGACGACGCGGAACAGCGGGTTCAGCGCCCAGCGGCCGGCCGCCACCAGCGCCGCCACCACCGCCAGCGCCAGCAGCAGCGACGCCCAGGCCGGCCGCGCCGAGGCGCTGCCGCCGCCCTGCGCCAGGCCGAGGAAGGCCACCAGCGCCAGCAGCGGGATGATCGCCAGGTCCTCGAGCAGCAGGATCGACACCGCGCGCTGGCCCGCCTGCTGCGCCGCCTCGCCGCGCTCGTCGAGCATCTTCATGATCACCGCGGTCGACGACAGCACGAAGCCCATGGCGCCGATCACCGCCACCGCCGGCGGCCAGCCGAAGGCGATGGCCACGCCCGACAGCAGCGCCCCGCAGGCGAGCACCTGCGCCAGCCCGAGGCCGAAGATCTGGCCGCGCATCGCCCACAGCTTGCCCGGCCGCATCTCCAGGCCGATCAGGAACAGGAACAGCACGACGCCGAGTTCGGCCACGTGCAGGATCGCCTCCGGGTCGCGGAACAGGCCGAGCCCGAACGGCCCGATCAGCAGCCCCGCCGCCAGATAGCCGAGC
>CAYLZU010000570.1:0-1781 GCA_964388005.1 uncultured Burkholderiaceae bacterium | reverse complement strand
TGCTCGAAGCGGCGCAGATGCTGGCGCAGTCGCCGCAGGCGATGCAGCTGCGCTATCTGCAGACGCTGACCCAGATCGCCGGCGACCGCAGCTCGACGATCGTCTTTCCGCTGCCGATCGACCTGCTGACGAGGCTGATCCCCGGCGGCGACAAACAGGGGTAGCGCAGTGCGGCCGCCCCGGCACGACCACCGACCATATCGTCCGCAACGATGAGCAACGACACCCCCGCCCCGATCGCCCGCCACGGCGCCTCGCCGCTCACCGATCACGACATCTATCTGTTCCGCGAAGGCACCCACACGCGGCTGTATGGCCGGCTCGGCTGCCGCCTCGACGCCGAAGGCGCGCACTTCGCCGTCTGGGCGCCGAACGCCCGCGCGGTCGCGGTGATCGGCGAGTTCAACGGCTGGGATCCGCTCGCGCACCCGATGAACCCGCGCTGGGACTCCTCCGGCATCTGGGAACGGCATGTGCCAGGGGTCGGCCACGGCGCCGAGTACAAGTTCCGCATCACCCCGAAGGACGGCGTCGCCTTCGACAAGGCCGACCCGTTCGCCGTCTACGCCCAGGCGCCGCCGCAGACCGCATCGCGCGCCTGGTCGCTCGACTACGCCTGGGGAGACGGCGAGTGGATGGCATCGCGGGCGGCGCGAAACGCCCTAGCGGCGCCGATCTCGATCTACGAGGTCCACCTCGGCTCATGGCGGCGGCGCGACGGCCGCTGGCTCGGCTATCGCGAGGCGGCGCACGAACTCGCCGACTACGTTGCGACGATGGGCTTCACGCACGTCGAGCTGATGCCGGTCGCCGAGCATCCGTTCTACGGCTCGTGGGGCTACCAGTGCACCGGCTTTTTCGCCGCCACCGCCCGCTACGGCACGCCGCAGGACCTGAAGTACCTGGTCGATCACCTGCACCAGCGCGGCATCGGCGTCATCCTCGACTGGGTGCCGTCGCACTTTCCCGACGATCCGCACGGGCTGGCCTGCTTCGACGGCACCAACCTCTACGAGCACGCCGATCCGCGCCAGGGCTATCACCCGGACTGGCACTCGTCGATCTTCAACTACGGCCGCCACGAGGTACGCGCGTTCCTGCTGTCGTCGGCCCACTTCTGGCTCGACGAGTATCACTTCGACGGCCTGCGCGTCGACGCCGTCGCCTCGATGCTCTACCTCGACTACGGCCGCAGGCACGGCGAGTGGATCCCGAACCGCTACGGCGGCCGCGAGAACCTCGACGCGATCGAGTTCCTGCGCATGCTCAACGAGTCCGTCTACCGCGACCTGCCGGACGTGCAGATGATCGCCGAGGAGTCCACGGCCTGGCCGATGGTGTCGCGGCCGGTGCACCTCGGCGGGCTGGGCTTCGGCATGAAGTGGAACATGGGCTGGATGCACGACACGCTCGGCTACTTCAAGCAGGACCCGCTGTTCCGCCGCTACCACCACAACACGATCACGTTCTCGATGATGTACGCCTTCCACGAGAACTTCGTGCTGCCGCTGTCGCACGACGAGGTCGTGCACGGCAAGGGTTCGCTGGTCGGCAAGCAGCCCGGCGACACCTGGCAGCAGTTCGCCAACCTGCGGGCGCTGTACGGCTACATGTGGACCCACCCGGGCAAGAAGCTGCTGTTCATGGGCGGCGAGTTCGGCCAGCGGAGCGAGTGGACGCACGAGGGCGAACTCGAATGGTGGGTGCTGCAGTATCCCGAGCACGCCGGCGCCCAGCGCTGGGTCGCCGATCTGAACCGCGTCTACCGGGCCGAAGCCGCG
>CAYLZU010000569.1:0-1783 GCA_964388005.1 uncultured Burkholderiaceae bacterium | reverse complement strand
CGAAGGCCAGCGGCGCTACGTCGAGTCGCTGTCGGCCTACGCGCGGCAGTTCCTGCAGCTGATGGAGAAGCCGGACGTCGACCTGATCGAGGGCCTGTCGCCGGCGATTGCCATCGAGCAGAAGTCCGGCCTGCACAACCCGCGCTCGACCGTCGGCACCGTCACCGAGATCCACGACTACCTGCGCCTGCTGTTCGCCCGCGCCGGCACGCCGCACTGCCCGGAACACCCGCAACAGCCGCTGGCGGCCCAGAGCGTGGCGCAGATGGTCGACGCGGCGCTGGCGCTGCCGGCCGACTCGCGGGTGATCGTGCTGGCGCCGGTGGCGCGCGGGCGCAAGGGCGAATTCGCTGAGCTGATTGCCGACCTGCAGGCGCGCGGGTTCGTGCGCCTGCGGGTCGACGGGGCGATCGTCGAGCTGCACGAGGCTCCGAAGCTGGCGCGGCAGGAGCGGCACTCGATCGATGTGGTGGTCGACCGGCTGAAAATCCGGCCGGAGGCTCGGCAGCGGCTGGCCGAATCGTTCGAGACCGCGCTGCGCCTCGCCGACGGCCGGGCGCTGCTCGCCGACACCGACAATGGCACCGAGCAGTTGTTCTCCAGCCGCCACGCCTGCCCGCTGTGTTCGTACTCGGCGCCCGACCTCGAGCCAAGGCTGTTCTCGTTCAACAGCCCGAGCGGCGCCTGCCCGAGCTGCGACGGGCTGGGGCGCGTCGACTTCTTCGACGAGGCGCGGGTGGTCGAACATCCGGAGCTGTCGCTGGCGACCGGCGCGATTCCGGGCTGGGACCGGCGCAACGGCTACTACTTCCAGCTGCTCGGCGCGCTGGCCAAGCATGACTCGGTCGACATCGAGCAGCCGTTCGCCGAACTGCCGGCGGCGTTCCGGCATCGCGTGCTGCACGGGACGGGGGAGGAATCGGTCGCGTTCACCTACACCAGCGAGCGCGGCCGCAAGGTCACGCGACGGCACGCGTTCGAGGGCGTGCTGCCCAACCTCGAGCGACGGTGGCGCGAGACCGACTCGCCGGCGGTACGCGAGGCGCTCGGGAGGCTGCGCGGCACGCGGCCCTGCCCCGACTGCGGCGGCACGCGCCTGCGGCGGGAGGCACGCTTCGTGTTCATCGGCGACGGCGGGCGAAGGCGCGCGATCTTCGAGATCGAGCGCCTGCCGCTCGCGGCGGCGCTGGCCGACTTCGAGCAGCTGCCGTTCGAAGGCAGCCGCGGCGAGGTCGCCGCCCGCATCGTGCGCGAGATCGCGGCGCGGCTGCGCTTCCTCAACGATGTCGGCCTCGGCTACCTGACGCTCGATCGTGCCGCCGACACGCTGTCCGGCGGCGAGGCGCAGCGCATCCGCCTGGCCTCGCAGATCGGCTCGGGGCTGACCGGCGTGATGTACGTCCTCGACGAGCCGTCGATCGGCCTGCACCAGCGCGACAACGCGCGGCTGATCGCCACCCTGAAGCGCCTGCGCGACCTCGGAAATACGGTGCTGGTTGTCGAGCACGACGAGGACGCGATCCGCGCCGCCGATCACGTGGTCGACATGGGACCCGGCGCCGGCGCGCACGGCGGCGAGGTCGTTGCGCAGGGCACGCCGGCCGAGATCGAGCGCGCGCCGGCATCGCTGACCGGGGCCTACCTGTCGGGGCGGCGGCGCATCGAGGTGCCGGCGGCGCGGGTGCCGCCGGGGATCGGCTGGCTGCGCCTCGCCGGCGCGTGCGGCAACAACCTGAAGCAGGTCGACCTCGAACTGCCGGTGGGACTGTTCGTCTGCGTCACC
>CAYLZU010000568.1:0-1788 GCA_964388005.1 uncultured Burkholderiaceae bacterium | reverse complement strand
AGCGGCAGCACGCCCATGCCGACCAGGTTGCTGCGGTGGATGCGCTCGAAGCTGCGCGCGATGACCGCCTTCACGCCGAGCAGCTGCGTGCCCTTGGCGGCCCAGTCGCGCGAGCTGCCGGTGCCGTATTCCTCGCCGCCGACGACCACCGTCGGCACGCCCTCGGCCTGGTACTTCATCGCCGCCTCGAAGATCGACATCTGCTCGCCCGAGGGCTGGTGGATGGTGAAGCCGCCCTCGACCCGCGATCCGTCGGCCTTGGGCGGGATCATCAGGTTCTTGATCCGCACGTTGGCGAAGGTGCCGCGCATCATCACCTCGTGGTTGCCGCGGCGGGCGCCGTAGGAGTTGAAATCCGCCTTGATGACGCCGTGCTCGAGCAGCCACCTGCCGGCCGGCGAGGTGTCCTTGATGGACCCGGCGGGAGAGATGTGGTCGGTGGTGATCGAGTCGCCGAAGATGCCGAGCGCGCGCGCGTTGCGCACCGCCGGCATCGCCGACGGCTGCATCGAGAAGCCCTCGAAGAACGGCGGCTCGGCGATGTAGGTCGACTTCGGCCACGAGTACACCTGGCCGGCGCCGCCCTCGATCTTCTGCCACAGCTCGCCGGGGTTCTTCTTCACGTTGCCGTAGTTGGCCTGGAAGACCTTCGGATTCATCGCCTGCTTCATCAGGGCATGGATCTCGTCCGAGGTCGGCCAGACGTCGCCGATGTAGACGTCTTCGCCCTTCTTTCCCTTGCCGAGCGGCTCGGTCATCAGGTCGCGCAGCACCGTGCCGGCGATCGCGTAGGCGACCACCAGTGGCGGCGAGGCGAGAAAGTTGGCCTTCAGGTTCGGATGGATCCTGGCCTCGAAGTTGCGGTTGCCGGACAGCACCGCCGCGCAGACGAGGTCGTTCTTGACGATCGTCTCGTTGATCTCCGGCGCCAGGTCGCCGGCGTTGCCGATGCAGGTGGTGCAGCCGTACGCGGCGACGGCGAAGCCCAGCTTCTCCAGATACGGCAGCAGCCCGGTCTTGGTCAGGTACTCGGTGACGATGCGCGAGCCCGGCGCCAGCGAGGTCTTGATGTGCGGCTTCACCGTCAGCCCGCGCTCGACCGCCTTCCTGGCCAGCAGACCGGCGGCGAGCAGCACGCCGGGGTTGGAGGTGTTGGTGCACGAGGTGATGGCGGCGATCAGCACGTCGCCGTCGGCGATGCTCACGTCCTGCACGTCCTGCTCGCGTTCGGGTTTGACCAGCGGCCGCGCCTCGACCAGTTCCTCGACGTCGCGCGCGGCGCCGAGCGGAACGTCCCTGGCCGCACCCTCGGTCCGCCCGCGGCCGCCCGCCACGGCGAAGCGCTGCTGCAGCCGCTCGGCCGGCTGGTTGAAGCCGTTCTCGGCGGTTGGCTTCGAGAACAGCGAGCTGAACTGCTTCTTCACCTGGCCGATCTCGATGCGGTCCTGCGGCCGCTTCGGCCCGGCAAGCGACGGCGCCACCGTGGCGAGATCGAGCGACAGCGTCTTCGTGTAGTCGATCTGCCCGGCCTTCGGCACCCCGAACAGCCCCTGCGCCCTGAAGTAGGCCTCGAAGGCGGCGATCTCGTCTTTCGTCCGGCCGGTGCCCTCGAAGTAGGCGACGGTCTTCTCGTCGACCGGAAAGAAACCCATGGTCGCGCCGTACTCCGGCGCCATGTTGGCGATCGTCGCCCGGTCGGTCACCGACAGCGACGCCGTGCCTTCGCCCATGAATTCGACGAACTTGCCGACCACCTTTTCCTTGCGCAGCATCTCGGTGATGGTCAGC
>CAYLZU010000567.1:0-1790 GCA_964388005.1 uncultured Burkholderiaceae bacterium | reverse complement strand
TTCACGATGGGCGGCTTCACCGGGCTGATCTGCGCCATGGCGCCGATCGACATCCAGATCCAGGACACCTACTACGTCGTCGCCCACTTCCATTACGTGCTGGTGGCGGGCAGCCTGTTCGCCCTGTTCGCCGGCGCCTACTTCTGGCTGCCGAAGTGGACCGGCCACATGGTCGACGAGCGGCTGGGCAAGTGGCACTTCTGGACCTCGATGGTCTTCTTCAACATTACCTTCTTCCCGATGCACTTCCTGGGGCTGGCCGGCATGCCGCGCCGCTATGCCGACTATCCGATGCAGTTCGCCGACTTCAACATGGTCGCCTCGATCGGCGCCTTCGGCTTCGGCCTGTCGCAGCTGATCTTCCTGTGGGCGGTGCTCAAGTGCATCAAGGGCGGCCCGAAGGCCAAGGACAACTACTACGACGCCCAGGACGACGGCCTGGAGTGGACGGTGCCGTCGCCGGCGCCGTTCCACACCTTCGAGACGCCGCCGAAGGTCGAGTGGAAAAACGTCCACTGAGCCGCGCCATGCTGACCGACAACGACCGGCGCCGCAACGTTAGGACCGCCCTGGTGCTGCTGTCGGTCGTCGCCGTCTTTTTCGCCGGCGTGGTCGTGCGTCACTGGCTGTACGGCGGCTGACTCGGGCGGCGGATCATGAGCCGGGCCCGCGCCGCGTCGGCCGATGACCGCGCCATCCTGCGCAAGCTGGTGGTGGTGGCGGTGCTGATGTTCGGCTTCGGCTGGGCGCTGATTCCCCTTTATCGCAAGATCTGCGAGGTGACGGGGATCAATCTGCTCACCAGCAAGGATCCGGCGGTCGAGGCGCGGGCGCGCAACACCCAGGTCGACACCAGCCGCACGATCGTGGTCGAGTTCGACGCCAACCGGCAGGGGCCGTGGCGCTTCAGGCCGCACGTGAACCACGTGACCGTGCACCCCGGCGAACTGGTGCAGGTCGACTATGACCTCGTCAACCTGGAATCGCGGCCGATGGCCGGGCAGGCGATTCCGAGCTACGCGCCGCTGCAGTCGGCGCGGTACTTCCAGAAGCTCGAGTGCTTCTGCTTCAAGCAGCAGGTGCTCGCCGCCGGCGAGACGCGCCGGTTTCCGGTGGTGTTCTTCATCGATCCGGATCTGCCGAAGGACGTGACGCAGATCACGCTCTCCTACACCTTCTTCGAGGTCGCGGGCGCGTTGCCGCAGGCCGCAGGGGAGGGCGCCGGTGCCGGTGGCTGAGATGCGAACGACCGGGCCTGCGCACCGGCGCAAGGCGTCGCTGGCACAGACCGCGCGGGCCGTGTTCTGGTCGTTCTTCGGCGTGCGCAGGCGCGCCGATTACGAGGCGGACTCCGCGCAGCTGAATCCGGTGCACGTGATCATCATGGGAGTGATCGGCGCGGCGATCTTCGTCACCGTGCTGATCCTGGTCGTCCGCTGGGTCGTCGGCTGACACCGGGCAGAAGACAGACAAGAGAGGAGGAAACGGGGATGGCGAATCCACACACCGGCACCGCGCCGGACTACTTCGTTCCGGCGCCGTCGAACTGGCCGATGGTCGGGATGATGGCGATGATCCTGACCGGCTTCGGCGCGGCGATGGTGGTCAACTCGGTCGCCATGGGCGGTTGGGTGCTGCTGGCCGGCTTTGCCGTGCTCGTCTACATGATGTTCGGCTGGTTCGGCACCGTGATCGGCGAGTCCGAGGCCGGCCGCTACCGAGGCAAGGAGGACCTGTCGTTCCGCTGGGGCATGGGCTGGTTCATCTTCTCCGAGGTGATGTTCTTCGCC
>CAYLZU010000566.1:0-1795 GCA_964388005.1 uncultured Burkholderiaceae bacterium | reverse complement strand
CGACCGTCGGCTGGGGGCTGATGATCGGCTCGCTGGCGATCCTCGGCATGCCGCCCTTCGGCGTCTTCGCCAGCGAGTTCCTGATCCTCACCACGGCGATGCGCGAGTTTCCGTGGACGACGCCGTTCCTGCTGCTGGCTCTCGGCGTGGCCTTCGCCGCCGTGCTGTCCAAGGTGCAGCCGATGGTCTTCGGCGAGACCAACGTGAAGCCGCTGGCGCATCCGCCGGCGATCGTGCCGGTGTTCGTGCACCTGGCGCTGGCGCTGCTGCTCGGCCTGTACATCCCGCCGTACCTGCAGGACTGGTACACGCAGGCGGCGCGGCTCGTTGCCGGGGGCTGACCGATGCGGGTGACCGACACGCCGCTGGAGTTCGCGCCGCTGGCCGGCGGCGTGGCCGGCGGCCTGTGCACGGTCGGCGATGACTGGTGGACGAGCCTCGCCGAAGCCTTTGCCGACACCGGCACGCCGCTGGTCTCTCTGTGGGGCTCGGACCGGCGCGACCTCGGCGAAGGCTTCGTCGTCCATGCCGCCTACGCCGCGGACGATGGCCTGGCCTGCGTGCGGCTGAAGGCGGCCGGCGAACCGCCGGCG
The DNA here is from genome assembly GCA_964388005.1 of uncultured Burkholderiaceae bacterium. GTDB lineage: Bacteria > Pseudomonadota > Gammaproteobacteria > Burkholderiales > Burkholderiaceae_F > JADJWR01. The sequence continues at coordinate 1,202 of CAYLZU010000566.1, read as the reverse complement.
TACCCCGACCTGGCAGCGCGATTTCCGGCTGCGGCGCGGATGCAGCGCGCCCTGTTCGACCTGCTCGGCGTCCGCGCGCGCGGCGCCGAAGACCAGCGCCCCTGGCTGCGCCACGGCGGCTGGCCTTCCGACTTCTTCCCGCTGCGCCGCGACGCCGACGGCACGCGTCGCTTCGACATCGAACAGGAGCGTTACGAGTTCGTCACCGTCGGCGGCGACGGCGTGCACGAGATCCCGGTCGGGCCGATCCACGCCGGCATCATCGAGCCGGGCCACTTCCGCTTTTCGGTCGTCGGCGAGAAGGTGCTGCGGCTGGAGGAACGGCTCGGCTACGTGCACAAGGGCATCGACAAGCGCTTCGAGGGCATGGCGCTCGCCGAGGCGGCGCGGCTGGCCGGCAGGGTGTCCGGCGACTCGACGGTGGCCTATGCGTGGGCGTATGCGATGGCCGCCGAGGCGATTGCCGGCATCGCAATCCCGCCGCGCGCCGCCTGGCTGCGGGCGCTGCTGCTGGAGCGCGAGCGCGTCGCCAACCATCTCGGCGACCTCGGCGCGCTCGGCAACGATGCCGCGCTCGCCTTCGGCCTGGCGCAGTTCTCGCGGCTGCGCGAGAACTGGCAGCGCGTCAACGGCGAACTGTTCGGCCACCGGCTGCTGATGGACCGCATCGTTCCCGGCGGCGTGGCAATCGACGTCGACGCCGCGGCCGTCGAGCGCCTGCGCCGCCAGTGCGACGAGATCGGCGCCGAGGCGAGCAGCCTGCGCGCCATCTACGACGAGCACGCCGGCCTGCAGGACCGCTTCCAGACCACCGGCATCGTGAAGCCGGAACTCGCCGCGCGCCTCGGCCTCACCGGGCTGGCCGGCCGCGCCAGCGGCCAGGCGCAGGATCTGCGCGTCGACCTGCGACCGGCTGGCGGTGCGCATCGCCGCCGATACGCGCGGCGACGTCGCCGCGCGCGTGGCGGTGCGCTTCGACGAGATCCTCGAATCGCTGCGGCTGATCCGCGCCATCCTCAACCAGCTGCCGGCGGGCGAGGCGCGGTGCGACGTTCCCGCCGCGCCGGCCGGCTTCGGCATCGGCCGCGTCGAAGGCTGGCGCGGCGAGGTGCTGGTGGCGCTCGAAAGCGACGCCGCCGGCCGCGTGCGCCGCTGCCACTGCCACGACCCGTCGTGGCAGAACTGGCCGGTGCTCGAGCACG
>CAYLZU010000565.1:0-1812 GCA_964388005.1 uncultured Burkholderiaceae bacterium | reverse complement strand
GCGCAGGAACTGGCTCAGTTCGAGCCGCTCGGCGATCTCGGCCAGCGACTGCTGTTTGACGAGGTTGGCCCGCAGCCGCGACAGGTCGCCCTCGTTCAGTCGGCTGAACTTCAGGAACAGCAGCTGGGCGATGGTGCAGTTCAGCACCGCATCGCCGAGGAACTCGAGGCGCTCGTTGTGGACTGCGCCGTGGCTGCGGTGCGTCAGCGCCTGCGCCAGCAGTTCGCGGTCGGCGAACTGGTAGCCGAGGCGCTGCTCGAGCGTGCCGAGCTCCACGGCGCGGCCCCGTTGCCGCCCTAGTTCGCCGCCTTGGGGCGGGAACTGGTGGTGCCGGAGAAGTCGATGACCAGGCGCACGTTGTCGGTGATCGGAACCGAGTAGGAGTAGGCGTAAGAGATCACCACCTTGTCCGCGTCCTTGGTGATGTCGAGGTCCTTGCCGCTGATCGACTTGATGTCGTCGATCTGCGCGTAGCGGTCGAACGAGGAGCGGATCTTGGGCACCGTGTCCGCCTCGTTGCGAACGGCCTGGATCGCCTTCTCGATGGCGAAGTACTCGGTGATCGCCGGCACCAGCTTGGCGCCGACGATCAGCAGCATGACGATGATGATGCCGACGAACAGCAGCGAGATCAGGCCGAGCCCCCGCTGCCTTGCGCCCGTCACAAGAGTCCCTGTCATTGCTTCTCCCCGGTTGGCGGCCTCTCGGGCGGCATCAGTGGAAACCGCCGATCCGCCCGATGTTGCCGAAGTTCATCCAGACGAAGAACGCCCGGCCGACGATGTTGCGGTCCGGCACGAAGCCCCAGAAGCGGCTGTCCTCGCTGTTGTCGCGGTTGTCGCCCATCACGAAATAATGCCCCGCCGGCACGGTGCAGGTGACGCCGCCGGCAGAGTACTCGCAGGCCTGGGGGTGGGTGTGCTGGAAGGCCCGCATCGGCGGCACGCCGGGGCCCTCGCTGAGGATCACGCGGTGATCGACCGCTCCCAGCCGTTCTTCGAACTGCGCGTAGTACTGGACCCGGTCCTCCTCGAAGTACCGCCCCAGCGGCCGCATCGGCACCGGCTCGCCGTTGACGGTCAGCCGCCGGTCGGCGTACTGCACCCGGTCGCCAGGCAGTCCGACCACCCGCTTGATGTAGTCCTGGGTCGGGTTGTGCGGGAAGCGGAACACGATCACGTCGCCGCGCTTCGGCGACCCGAGTTCGACGACCTTGGTATGGATCACCGGCAGCCGGATGCCGTACTCGTACTTGTTCACCAGGATCAGGTCGCCGATCTGCAGGGTCGGAATCATCGATCCCGACGGAATGCGGAACGGCTCGAACAGGAACGAACGCAGCACGAACACGACCAGGATCACCGGAAAGAAGCTCGCCGTGTACTCCAGGTACCAGGGGCGCTGCGTCAGCTTCGTGGCCAGGGCCGCGCGTTCGGCGGCAATGGCCTTCGGATCGAGACCGGGGCGCGGGGCGCTGCGGGCGTCGAACTGCGCCAGCGCCGCCTCGGCCGCCGCCAGGCGGCCCTTGCGCAGCCACAGCACGTCGAGCAGCCACATCACGAAGCTCACGACCAGCAGGACGAACAGGATCAGGGCGAAGTTCACGTCGCGCTCACTTGTCCTCGACCTGCAGGATGGCGAGGAACGCCTCCTGCGGAATCTCCACCGTGCCGACCTGCTTCATCCGCTTCTTGCCGGCCTTCTGCTTCTCCAGCAGCTTCTTCTTGCGCGTGATGTCGCCGCCGTAGCACTTGGCGAGCACGTTCTTGCGCAGCGCCTTGACGTTCTCGCGGGCGATGATGTTGGCGCCGA
>CAYLZU010000564.1:0-1814 GCA_964388005.1 uncultured Burkholderiaceae bacterium | reverse complement strand
TGATCGGCGAGATGAGCCTGTACACCGGCGAGCCGCGGTCGGCCACCGTGGTGGCGATCCGCGATTCGGTTCTGGCCCGGCTCGACAAGCCTTCCTTCGAGCAGCTGATCGCGCGCGAGCCGAAGGTTTCGATTGCCGTCACCCGGCAGATCATCGGCCGCCTGCAGACGCAGCACGTGCAGCGCAAGGTGCCGGCGCCGGTGACGGTCGGGCTGCTGCCGATCAGCGCCGGTGTGCCGGTTGCCGACCTGGCGCGACAGCTGGCGGCCGAGCTCGTGCGCTTCGGCCGCGTCTATGTCGCCGACGAGCAGGCTATCGAAGGCGGGCTCGGCCGAACCGGCGACGGTGCCGGGCACGACGAGCGCGTCGCCCGGGCCATCGATGCGCTGGAAGCGGAGCATGACTTCGTGCTGCTGGTCGGAGGCGGCAGCGCCGATGCCTGGACCCGCCGCTGCATCCGCCAGGCGGATGAACTGCTGCTGCTCGCCGATGCAACCCGGCCGCCGGCGCTGCATCCGGTCGAGCAGGAGTGTTTCGACGGCCGGCAGGAACGCAACGAGGCGGCGCAGATCCTGGTCCTGCTGCATCCGGCCGACGCCACGATGCCGCGCGGCGCCCGGCAGTGGCTGGCGCGGCGGCCGGTGGCAGGGCACGTGAACATCGGCGCCGGCCGGCCGGGCGATATGGCGCGGCTGGCGCGGCTCATCAGCCGCAACGCCATCGGCCTGGTGCTGGCCGGCGGCGGCGCGCGCGGCTTCGCCCACCTGGGCGTCTGGCGGGCGCTTCGGGCGCAGGGCATCGAGGTCGACGTCGTCGGCGGCACCAGCATCGGCTCGGCGATGGCGGCGCTGGTCGCCACCGATGCCGGGCCCGAGGCCGCGATCGGCATCGCGCGCGACGCCTTCCGCGCCAACCCGACCGGCGACATCAACCTGCTGCCGCTGATCTCCCTGATCAAGGGCCGCCGCGCAAGGCGGGCGGTGGAGCGGACCATCGACCAGGTCGCCGGCGGCCGCATCGACATCGAGGACCTGTGGAAGGGTTACTTCTGCGTCGCCAGCAACTACTCGCAGGGCTGCGAGCAGCGGATCTCCGAAGGCGACCTGGGGCTGGCGATCCGGGCCAGCGGCGCCATCGCCGGGGCGCTGCCGCCGGTGGTGCGCGACGGCGACCTGCTGTGCGACGGCGGCACCTTCAACAACTTTCCGGTCGATGCCATGCACGAGGTGCGCGGCGTCGGGCGGGTGATCGGCGTCGACCTCGGCGGGAGGCAGATGCGCAGGCTCGAGTTCGACGAGGTGCCCGGAAGCTGGGCCCTGCTCGCCGACCGCCTGCGGCCGCGCGCCAGGCGCCGCTACCGGCTGCCGTCGCTCGCCGGCTACCTGCTGAACGTGTCCATCCTGTACAGCATCTCGCGCCAGGCGCAGACGCGGCGCCTGACCGACCTGTACTTCAACCCGCCGCTGGGCAAGGTGGGGCTGCTGCAGTGGAACCGCTTCGACGAGATCGTGCGCGAGGGCGAGCGCCACGCCAACGAGGTGCTCGGATCGCTGGACGGCCCGGCGCGGGTGCGGTTCGGCCTTGCGAGCTGATCCTTCGCCGTCGTGAAGGTCTTTTGCAGGCCGGCCTCGTCGTCCGATACGGTAGGCTGTATTCGTCCAGGATTCAGCAAAACCGCGGGCCGGATTCGGTGACTGGCACGCGGGCCTGCCCGCATTCACGAGCGCGATGAGCGAAGTCAAGGCCCTGCTGCTGACCGACGTCGTCGACAGCACCAAGCTCTCCGAGCAGATCGGCGACGCGGCGATGGCCGA
>CAYLZU010000563.1:0-1816 GCA_964388005.1 uncultured Burkholderiaceae bacterium | reverse complement strand
TCGGGCGCTTCGATGCCGCCACGCTGATGGCGGCACTGCTGGTGGCCATCGCCTATCTCGGAATCCGGTTCCTGCTCGTTGGCGTCGGCATCTCCGGCTGGCCCTGGTCGGCGCTGCTGCTGATGGCTCTGATCCTGCTGCTGCGGTGGGCACTGTACCTCGTGCTGTGGCTGACGCTGCTGCACGTGGTGCTGAGCTGGGTGAATCCGCACGCGCCGATGGCGCCGGCGGTCTCGGTGCTGGTTCGGCCCTTTCTGGCACCGTTCCAGCGGGCGCTGCCGCTGGTCGGCGGGATCGACCTGTCGCCGATCGTCGTGATCCTGATCGTCAACGTGATGCTGATCGTTCTGGCGCGCAGCGGCTTCTGAAGGCTTCTCCCGCGAGCCGCCCGATGCGTGGCGCATCCGGCTCCGATCCCTACCAGGGTCGATACCCGAACGAGTCGCGGAAGCGCTCGGCGATGTCGTCGCGCGAGGCGACGTGGTTCTGGGCGCCGCTTTCCTCGATCTTCACTGCCCCCATGACCGCGGCAAGGCGTCCGGTGCTGTCCCAGTCCATCCCGTTGGCCAGGCCGTAGAGCAGTCCGGCGCGATAGGCGTCGCCGCATCCGGTCGGATCGACGAGTCGGGTTGTCCTTGCCGCCGGGATGTGCCGCACGAGGCCGTCGATGTGGATGTCCGACCCTTCGCCGCCGCGCGTGACGATCAACGCCGCGACCTTGCGCGCGAGCTCGCCGATCTTCCTGCCCGTCTTCTGCGCCACCAGTTGCGCTTCGTAGTCGTTGAACACGGCGTAGCTGGCCAGATCGAGAAACCGCTCGAGCTCGGCAGCGTCGAACATCGGCAGACCCTGACCGGGGTCGAAGATGAACGGAACGCCGTGGGCGGCGAACTGCTCGGCGTGGGCCAGCATGCCGTCGCGGCCGTCGGGCGCGACGATGCCCAGCCGGATCGAGCCATCGCCGGGGACCTCGTTCAGGTGCGCGTAGGACATTGCGCCGGGGTGAAAGGCGGTGATCTGGTTGTCGTCCAGGTCGGTGGTGATGAACGCCTGCGCGGTGTAGCTGTCGGCGACCTCGAGCAGATGCCGGCAATCGATGCCGAGCGCCTCGAACCGCTGCCTGTAGGCCGACGCATCGCGGCCGACGGTGGCCATCGGCAGCGGGTCGCCGCCGAGCAGCTTCAGGCTGTAGGCAATGTTCCCTGCGGTGCCGCCGTACTCGCGCCGCAGTTGCGGCACCAGGAAGGCGACGTTCAGGATGTGGACCTGGTCCGGAAGAATGTGGTCCTTGAACCGGCCACGGAAGACCATGATCGAATCGAAGGCGATCGAACCGCAGATCAGTGTGCTCATCGGGATGATCGGGACCGGCGCCGCCGTGCCGGGGACCGTCCGGCCGCGTGTGCTCCGTCCATCAGAGGTAGAAGGGATAGACGACGAATCCGGCGGTGTTGACTCCGCGCGCTTCGAAGGCAACCTTGACCGTCAGGTCGGCGCCCGCAGGAAGCCCGGCATCGATCTGCGACCGGGGGTCGCTTTCGCCGGCGAGATAGTCGATCGGCGTGAAGACCCTGCGGGCCACGGTCCGGTTCAGGGTGTCGGACAGCGTCAGCTCGATGGCCGGCAGCTCCACGGTCAAATGCCCACGGTTACGAACGACCGCCGTCAACTCGAAGGCATCGGTGCCCGCGACCGCCTGCAACTCGGTGCCGACGACGGCAAGCAGGTCGGCTCTTGTCGGCCATCCAACCGTACAGCGGAACAGGCGGCACAACTGTCCGAGTGCCGGACGCGCCTGCGGCATGCTGGCGACGAT
>CAYLZU010000562.1:0-1817 GCA_964388005.1 uncultured Burkholderiaceae bacterium | reverse complement strand
GCCCGTGCCGCGTGATCCACGTGCTCGGCCGCGGCTCGCTGGTCCGGGCCGAACACCTGTCGGCGCGGCTGAAGGACACGCCGCCGCGGGTGCTGCTGCGCACGTATGCGCGCGTGCCCGAGGGGTGGGACCCGTCGTTCACCGCCATCGAGCCGGCCGCCATCGATCTCCTGCACGCGCATGGCGTGGTGCTGGTCGGCCTCGATACGCCGTCGCTCGACCCGGAGCAGAGCAAGACGCTCGATGCGCACCAGCGCGTGCGCGCGCACGGCATGGCGGTGCTCGAAGGGCTGGTGCTCGACCAGGTGCCCGAAGGCGACTACGAGCTGATCGCGCCGCCGCTGAAGTGGCGCGGGCTCGATGCCAGCCCGGTGCGGGCGGTGCTGCGCGAGCTGTGATGGCGATTTCGCGCGAGGACTGCGCCGCCCTCGATGCCGCCGATCCGCTGGCGGTCCACCGCGCCGCGTTCGTGCTGCCCGAGGGCGTGATCTACCTCGACGGCAACTCGCTCGGCGCGCTGCCGGCGGCGACACCGCGGCGGCTGCGCCAGGTGATCGAGCACGAGTGGGGGCGGGAACTGATCGGCTCGTGGAATGCTGCCGGCTGGGTCGAGGCGCCGCGCCGCGTCGGCGCCGGGATCGCGCGGCTCATCGGCGCGCGCGAGGACGAGGTGATCTGCGCCGACTCGACCTCGGTCAACCTGTTCAAGGTGCTCGCCGCGGCGCTGCGGCTGCGGCGGGCGCAGGATCCGGCGCGCGATGCGATCGTCTCCGAGCGCGGCAACTTCCCGACCGACCTGTACATCGCGCGGTCGATCGCCGAAGCGGCCGGGGCGCGCCTGCTGGCGGTGCCGGCGGAGGAGATCGCCGCCCGTCTCGATGCGCGCACCGCGGTGCTGCTGCTGACGCACGTCAACTACCGCAGCGGCCGCATGCACGACCTGGCGACGCTGACACGACAGGCGCACGAGGCCGGCGCGTTCGTGGTCTGGGACCTGGCCCATTCGGCCGGCGCCGTCCCGTTGCATCTCGACGGCGCCGGAGCGGACTTCGCCGTCGGCTGCGGCTACAAGTACCTGAACGGCGGCCCCGGCGCGCCGGCCTTCGTCTACGTCGCCCACCGCCATCTCGAAGCGATGGCCAGCGACCGCTTCGCGCAGCCGCTCGCCGGCTGGTTCGGCCATCGGGCGCCGTTCGTGTTCCTGCCCGACTACGAGCCGGCGGCCGGCATCGACCGCTTCGGCGCCGGCACGCCGTCGATCCTCGCCCTGGCCGCGCTCGAATGCGGCGTCGAGACCGTGCTCGCCGCCGGCATCGAGGCGCTGCGGGCGAAGAGCGTGGCGATGACCGAGCTCGTCATCGAACTGGTCGAGGCCCGCTGCGCCGGGCTCGGGCTGACGCTGGCCTCGCCGCGCGAGGCGGCGCTGCGCGGCAGCCAGGTCTGCTTCGCCCATGCGCACGCCTGGCCGGTGATGCAGGCGCTGATCGACCGCGGCGTCGTCGGCGACGTGCGCACCGGCGCCGACGGCGAGCCGGACATCCTGCGCTTCGGCTTCGCGCCGCTGTATCTGCGCCATGTCGACGTGTGGGACGCGGTCGAGACGCTGCGCGACGTGCTTGCGACCAGTGCCTGGGACCAGCCGCGGTTCATGGCCACCAAGACGGTGACCTGAAGCCATGGCCGGCGATCCGGACCCGGTCACCTACGGCGAGTACCTGCGCCTGGACGCGATCCTCGCCGCGCAGCGGCCGCGCTCGGACGACCCGAACGAGTGGCTGTTCATCATCCAGCACCAGACCAGCGAGCTGTGGATGAAG
>CAYLZU010000561.1:0-1837 GCA_964388005.1 uncultured Burkholderiaceae bacterium | reverse complement strand
GCCGTGCGCGCGGCTTCCAGCGACACGCCGCGGGCGAGTTCCCATTCGAACACGAAGAAGGCGGCGGCGATCATCAGGACCGTCACGTAGGCGAGCCGGAACAACAGCAGGCGAGTGATCAGCGGTTCGGCCGGCGGCCGCGGCGGCCGCTGCATGACGCCGCCTTCGGCCGGCTCGAAGGCGAGCGCGATGTCCAGCGCCACCGTGGTCACCATGTTGATCCACAGGATCTGCACCGCGGTGACCGGCAGGGCCAGCCCGAGCAGGACCGCGAGCAGGATCACGCCGCATTCGCCGCCGTTGGTCGGCAGGATGAACAGCAGCGCCTTCTTGATGTTGTCGTAGATGCGGCGGCCCTCGGCCACCGCGTTGGCGATGCTGGCGAAGTCATCGTCGGTGAGCACGATGTCGGCCGCCTCGCGCGCCGCGTCGGTGCCCTTGCGGCCCATGGCGACGCCGATGTCGGCGCGTTTGAGCGCCGGGGCGTCGTTCACGCCATCGCCGGTCATCGCCACGATGTGGCCCTGCGCCTGCAGCGCCGCGACCAGCCGCAGCTTGTGCTCGGGGCTGGCGCGGGCGATCACGTCGGTGGCCGCCAGCCTTCGCCGCAGCGCCTCGTCGTCCAGCCGCTCGATCTCGCTGCCGGTGAGGACCTGCCCGGCATCGAGTCCCAGCTGCCTGCCGATCGACGCTGCGGTCAGGGCGTGGTCGCCGGTGATCATCTTGACCTGCACCTGGCCCTCGCGGCAGCGCGCAACCGATTCGATCGCCTCCGGCCGCGGCGGGTCGATCATCGCCGTCATGCCGAGCAGTTCGAAACCGCCGGCAAGATCGGCCAGTGACAGCGCCGTCGCCGCCGCGGGCGCATCGCGAGCGGCCAGTGCCAGCACGCGCTGGCCAAGGCGGGCGGCGGCATCGATGCGCTCGTGCCACGCCGGCGCATCGAGCGGCGCGCCGCTCGAATCGCGGTCGCAGCGCTCGAGCACCCGCTCCGGCGCGCCCTTCAGGAAGATGCGCGCCACGCCCGTCTCGTGATCGTGGTGCAGCGTCGCCATGAAGCCGTGCTCGGACTCGAACGGCACTTCGTCGACGCGCGGCCAGCGCCCGCGCTCGGCGGTGGCATCGAGCCCGGCTTTCAGGGCCAGCACCAGCAGCGCGCCTTCGGTCGGATCGCCGGCGAGCTGCCACTGGCCTTCGGCATGGCGCAGGGCGGCGTCGTTGCACAGCAGGGCGCAGCGCGCCAGCGCCTGCAGGTCGTCGGCCGCGGCCGGATCGACCGGTGCGCCGGCGGCGGAGAACCCGCCTTCAGGCGCGTAGCCGACGCCGGAGACGTCGATGTTCCGCGCCGGCAGCAGCGCGCCGACCACGGTCATCTCGTTGCGCGTCAGCGTGCCGGTCTTGTCGGTGCAGATCACGGTGACGCTGCCCAGCGCTTCCACTGCGGGCAGCCGCCGCACGATGGCGTTGCGGCGGGCCATCGCCTGGGTGCCGATGGCCAGCGTGATGGTGACGATGGCCGGCAGGCCTTCGGGGATCGCCGCCACCGCCAGGCCGACCACGGCGAGAAAGATCTCCACCGCCTCGAAGCCGTGCACGAAGAGGCCGAAGGCGAAGGTGAACACGGCTCCGATCAGGATGAAGGCGGTGATGCGGCGCGCGAACTGGTCGAGCCTGCGCGACAGTGGCGTGGCCAGGCGTTCGACGCTCGCCACCAGCGCGCCGATGCGGCCGATCTCGGTGGCGGTGCCGGTGGCCACGACCACGCCGGTCGCCTGCCCGGTGGCGACGACGGTGCCGGAGTAGGCCGTGCTGCTGCGATCGGCGAGCGGCGCGTCGG
>CAYLZU010000560.1:395-1839 GCA_964388005.1 uncultured Burkholderiaceae bacterium | reverse complement strand
CTGGGCCAGCCAGGGCGACATCCTGACCTTCGACCCGCACTCGCAGAACGAGGGTCTGAACAACACCGCCAACTCGTACGTCTACGAGCCGCTGATCACCTACAACGAGAAGTTCGAGCTCGAGCCGGCGCTGGCGGTGAAGTGGAGCCAGGACACGCCGCTGATCTGGCGCTTCGAGCTGCGCAAGGGGGTCAGGTTCCACGACGGCACGCCGTTCACCGCCGACGACGTCGTCTTCTCGATCGAGCGGGCGCTGGCGCCGACGTCGAACTTCAGCGCCTACACCACCGCGATCCAGGGCGCGCGCAAGATCGACGACCACACGGTGCTGATCATCACCTCGGCGCCGAACCCGGTGCTGCTGCGGCAGCTGCCGGAACTGCGGATGATGAGCAAGGCCTGGTCGGAGAAGCACGGCGTCACGCAGCCGACCAACTTCGTGCAGAAGCAGGAGAGCCACGCCGTGCGCAACGCCAACGGCACCGGCCCGTTCATGCTGAAGAGCCGCGAGATCGACGTGCGCACGGTGTTCGTCGAGAACCCGAACTGGTGGGGCAAGAGCACCAAGAAGGGCAACGTCACCGAGATCGTCTACACGCCGGTGAAGTCCGAGGCCACGCGCACCGCCGCGCTGCTGTCGGGCGAGCTCGACTTCGTGCTCGACCCGGCGCCGCAGGACCTGGCGCGGCTGCGCGCCAACCCGGCGATCAAGGTGGTCGAGGGAGCGGAGAACCGCACCATCTTCCTCGGCTTCGACCAGTTCCGCGACGAGCTGCTGTACTCCGACGTCAAGGGCAAGAACCCGTTCAAGGACCTGCGCGTGCGCCAGGCGCTGTATCACGCCATCAACATCGAGGCGATCCAGAAGTCGGTGATGCGCGGCTCTTCCGATCCCACTGGCGCGATCATCCAGCGCGCCGTTAACGGCTGGACCAAGGAAGCGCATGTGCGGTTGCCGTTCGACCAGAAGAAGGCGCGCGAGCTGCTGGCGGCGGCCGGCTATCCGAACGGCTTTTCGTTCACGCTCGACTGCCCCAACAACCGCTACATCAACGACGAGGACATCTGCAAGGCCCTGGTGACGATGTGGGCGCAGATCGGCCTGAAGGTCAGCCTGAACGCGATGCCGCGCGCCACCTACTTCCCGAAGATCCAGAAGTACGAGACCTCGGCCTACCTGCTCGGCTGGGGCGTGCCGACCTTCGATGCCCTGTACTCGCTGCAGTCGCTGGCGCGCACGGTCGGCAAGGGCGGCGACGGCAACTTCAACCTCGGCCGCGTTTCCAACCCGGAGTTCGACAAGCTGGTCGACGCGATGAAGGTCGAGGTCGACCAGAAGAAGCGCAACCAGCTGATCGCCGACGCGCTGCTGGTGCACAACCGGAACGTCATGCACATCCCGCTGCACAACCAGGTGATCCCCTGGGCGATGCGCAAGAACGTC
>CAYLZU010000560.1:0-385 GCA_964388005.1 uncultured Burkholderiaceae bacterium | reverse complement strand
AATCGACTGACGTGAGACGCAGCCCGCGCTTCCGGTCGATTGCGTCGCAGGCTAACTTCGCGCAGCGAAGTTAAGGGCTGCCGCGACAGCGCTCGCCCGGCCGCCGACAAAGCAGCTGCGCGCTGGGTTCGCGTCGACTGAGAGAGCGGGACGACGGCGTTCTGGGCGGCGAGGATTGCATCGAGATCGTAGAAGTCGGGGTCGGAGACGAGCTGCACGCCGGAGTTCAGAAACGGCGAGCGGTGGGTCCGCGGGTCCGACGGCACCCACTGATGGTTGATGCCGACCCAGGGCTTGTCATGTCGCCGTTTCCAGAGGTGCCAGAGGTCGCCCAGCACGAAGGTATCGGCATCGAGGTAAAGAAACGGGAAGGGTAGGGCGGCGA
>CAYLZU010000559.1:0-1849 GCA_964388005.1 uncultured Burkholderiaceae bacterium | reverse complement strand
GCTGGCGGCAATCGGCGGCGCCGTCGTCCGCGGCGAGCAGGCGCTGGTGTTCATCAATCGCCGCGGCTACGCGCCGGTGGTTGCCTGCGACGCCTGCGGCTGGCTGTCGGCCTGCCCGCACTGCGCCGTCTACGCCGCCTTCCACAAGACCGACGGCGCGCTGCATTGCCACCACTGCGGCTGGCGCAGCCCGGTGCCGGGCGCCTGCCCGACCTGCGGCAACCAGGACCTGCGAGCCGTCGGCCACGGCACCCAGCGGCTGGAGGAGGCGCTGGCATCGGCGCTGCCGGCCGCGCGCATCCTGCGTGTCGACCGCGACAGCACCCGCCGCCGAGGCGCCGCCGACGCGGCGCTGGCATCCGTGCACGCCGGCGACACCGACGTGCTGGTGGGCACGCAGATGATCGCCAAGGGGCACGACTTCCAGCGGGTTTCGCTGGTCGGCGTCGTCAATGCCGATGCGCAGCTCGTCTCGCACGACTTCCGCGCCCCGGAGCGGCTGTTCGCCACCGTGCTGCAGGTGGCGGGCCGCGCCGGGCGCAGCGGACTGGCGAGCCGCGTGCTGGTGCAGACGCGGTTTCCGGAGCACCCGCTGTTCGCGGCGCTGCGCCGCTTCGACTACGAAGGCTTCGCCCGCGGCCAGCTGGCCGAGCGCCGCGCCGTCGGCATGCCGCCCTTCGTGCCGCAGGCGCTGCTGACGGCGCAGGCGCGCGCGCTCGAGGCGGCGCTGGAATTCCTCGCGCACGCGCGCGGGATCGGTCGCGCCCTGGAGCACGGCGCAACGTTGTATGACCCGGTGCCGATGCCGCTGGCGCGCAAGGCGGGAGTCCATCGCGCGCAGATGCTCGTCGAGGCGCCCGGGCGTGCCACGCTGCAGAAGTTCCTCGCCGACTGGCTCGCGAAGCTGCGCGCCGCCGAGGCGCCCGCCGGCTCGCGCGTGCGCTGGCAGATCGAGGTCGATCCGCAGGAAATCTGAAGCGGGATGGAATGAATCGCCCCCGGCAGGTGTTTGCCCACCGTTGCCCCCACCACCAAGGAGAACACCCGATGATCCGCCGCTACCTGCTCCTCGCCGCCGCTCTGCTCCTCGCCGGCTGCGCCCAGATGACCTACGCCACCGGCGGCGCGCCGGTGAAAGCCGTCGATGGCGTCTTCGTCAACGAAGCCGGCATGACCCTCTACACCTTCGACAAGGATGTCGCCGGCAGCGGCAAGAGCACCTGCAACGGTCCCTGCGCCACCAACTGGCCGCCGCTGAAAGCCGCGGCCGACGCCAAGGCGTCCGGAGACTGGTCGATCGTCACCCGCGACGACGGCGGCAAGCAGTGGGCCTACAAGGGCAAGCCGCTCTACACCTGGATCAAGGACACCAAGCCCGGCGACCGCACCGGCGACGGCTTCAACAACGCCTGGCGGCTCGCCAAGCCGTAGCAACCCGCCGCGAGGCGGCGCCGCCGCTTCGCTACTGTCGGGCGGCGATGCCGTCGTTCTCCGCCGAGGTCGAAGCGCTGGTCCCGCGCCTGCGGCGCTACGCCCGGGCGCTCGCCGGCAGCCGCGAGGCCGCCGACGACCTGACCCAGGACACGCTCGAACGCGCCTGGGTCAAACGCGAACTGTGGCAGCCGGGCACCAACCTGCGCGCCTGGCTGTTCACGGTGATGCACGGCGTGTTCGTCAACGGCCTGCGCCGCGTGCGCCCGCCCGAATCGCTCGACGCGCTCGACTTCGACGGCGCCGAGCAGCGCGACACCGGCGCCAGCGCCGAGACCGCGATCGCCGTGCGCGACCTCACCAAGCCCCCCGTGCCAATATGACGTGAGACACCGCCCTTCGAGAATTTAGAGAGCAA
>CAYLZU010000558.1:0-1858 GCA_964388005.1 uncultured Burkholderiaceae bacterium | reverse complement strand
ACGAGACGGTCGAGGAGATCCAGAAGTACGGGATCGCGATCAAGGGGCCGCTGACCACGCCGGTCGGCGGCGGCATCCGCTCGATCAACGTCGCGCTGCGCCAGGAACTCGACCTGTACGTCTGCCTGCGGCCGGTGCGCTATTTCAAGGGCGTTCCCAGCCCGGTCAAGGAACCCGAGAAGACGGACATGGTGATCTTCCGCGAGAACTCGGAGGACATCTACGCCGGCATCGAATACGAAGCCGAGACCGACAAGGCGAAGAAGGTGATCAGGTTCCTCCAGGAGGAGATGGGAGTACGGAAGATCCGCTTCCCGGAGACCTCCGGCATCGGCATCAAGCCGATCTCGCGCGAAGGCACCGAGCGGCTGGTCAGGAAGGCGATCCAGTACTGCTTCGACAACCGGCGCAGGAGCCTCACGTTCGTGCACAAGGGCAACATCATGAAGTTCACGGAAGGGGCGTTCGCCAGGTGGGGCTACGACCTCGCCAAGCGCGAGTTCGGCGCCGAACCGCTCGACGGCGGACCGTGGATGAAGATCAGGGCGCCGCATGGCGAGGTCGTCGTCAAGGACGTGATCGCCGACGCCTTCCTGCAGCAGATCCTGCTGCGGCCGGCCGAGTACGACGTGATCGCGACCATGAACCTGAACGGCGACTACATCTCCGACGCTCTGGCGGCGCAGGTGGGCGGCATCGGCATCGCGCCCGGCGCCAATCTGTCCGATTCGGTGGCCATGTTCGAGGCCACCCACGGCACGGCGCCGAAGTACGCCGGCAAGGATTACGTCAATCCCGGTTCGGAAATCCTCTCGGCGGAGATGATGCTGCGCCACATGGGCTGGACCGAGGCGGCCGACCTGGTGATCACGTCGATGGAGAAGGCGATCCTCGCCCGGACGGTGACCTACGACTTCGCCCGCCTGATGCCCGGCGCGACGCAGGTGTCCTGCTCCGGCTTCGGGCAGGCGATGATCAGCCACATGTGAGCTGCGGCGACCCGGCATCGCCAATGCCCAAGAAAAAACCCCGCCTCGGCGGGGTTTTTTCTTGGGCGCCGGACGGAGCGTCAGCCGCCGCCGCTGGTGATGTTCGACGCCTGCTTGCCCTTGGGCCCGCTGACGACCTCGAAGACGACCTTCTGCCCCTCCTTCAACGTCTTGAAGCCGTTCATCTGGATGGCGGAGAAATGCGCGAACAGATCCTCGCCTCCGTCGTCGGGCGTGATGAAGCCATACCCCTTGGCATCGTTGAACCATTTCACAGTGCCTGTCGCCATTGTTGTTTCCTTCGCTGCAACCACACTACGAGGCGTCCGGCCATACCGTCGCTGTCGCGGCGGCCGACCCGACCCCCCACCCCGCGGCGCCATGCTGTATGGGCTGCGCCGCCCATCCGCCCCCCTTGCTTCAAAACCCTCTGCCTCGGGCGAATCCCGCAATATTCCAACAAGGCGCCGCAACGTCAAGGCCCGCCGTGCCCGTCGCCGGGCCTCCTCGACGAGGCGGCGCCGGCGGCTCCGGTTCCGGCGCCGCCGGCCGCCCGGCGGATCGACGATGCACGCTCCACCGCGCGGCGGTATCAACCGGGTTGGGAACCCGACGGCCGAAGTGCGGTCTTCAGGAGTGCGCTCGGTGCAGCGGCAGCTATGATTCAAACGCGTCGGGTGGCGGCAGTGATCCCGACCGGGGCGATATCTAGAATGCGCGTATGAGCGAGCGGTTCGACGAAGGCACGGTCACCGAGAAGCAGACTTCCCGGGTCAAGCCGCCGCCGATGTTCCAGGTCGTGCTGCTCAACGACGATTTCACGCCGATGGAGTTCGTCGTCGGTGTTCTTCAGAAGTTCTTCGGCAAGG
>CAYLZU010000557.1:0-1867 GCA_964388005.1 uncultured Burkholderiaceae bacterium | reverse complement strand
GCCGCCTGCGCCGCGGTCAGAGCCGCTCGATCGTGCGCGGGTCCGGCTCGCCGCCGAAGTAGCTGGCCAGCGCGCGGCTGAAGACCGGCTCGCCGGTGGCGCGCGCGAACAGCGTCATGCAGGAGCGGAACTTGAGGTCGTCGGGCGGGCCGAAGATCTCGCGCGCGCTGCGTCCCGGCACCGCCAGCACGAGCTCGGTGCACCGCGCCAGCCGCGGCCCCAGCAGCGGGTGCGCCCAGTAGGCGCGCGCCTCCTCGATCGAGCCGATGCCGTAGCGGCTGGCCATCGCGCTCGTGCCCAGGCCCCTGAGCTGCGGGAAGACGAACCACATCCAGTGGCTGGCCTTGCGGCCGGCGGTCAGTTCCGCCAGCACGTCGTCGTACACCGGCGCCTGCGCGGCGACGAAGCGCTGCAGGTCGAAGGGGTCGTCCATCGACGCCGCCGCGTCAGCGCCGCCGCTGCAGCGACTCGACGATCTTCTCCACCCGGCCGCGGTCGCGCGCGTCGGCGCTGCCTGGCGTGGCGCACCAGTCGAGCAGGATGCCGGTGAGGTCGCCGGCGCTGCGCGCCGCGCTCTTGAAGCGGCTGTTCAGCTGCCTGACCTGAACCGCCAGCCGCTCCCGGGCAAGCTCGGTCGGGCTGGGGATGCCGAGCGCCAGCTCCAGCTCCAGCAGCGCGTCGCGTCGCCCGGCAACGCCGTCGTCGATGCGGTCGAGCTCGTCGTCGCGCGAATCCTCGTCGGCGAAGGCGGCCAGCGCCTGCTCGCGGCGGGCGGTCATCTTCTTCTCCCAGTCGGCGGGCAGCGCCGGCAGTTCCGCCCAGCGGCGGCGCACCGACTCGGCATCGGGCTGCGGCGACGCCTCGGCCGCCAGCGCCGCGTCCAGTTCGTCGCACAGCGCCGCGCGGGCCAGCAGGGCCTGCCACACCGCCGCTTCCTTGCCGCGGCCGCGGGCGCCGAGCAACTGCTCGACGTCGCCGCGGGCGGCGCGCAGCCGCGCATCGAGCGCCGGCGGCACCGGGTTGGCGGCGGCGAGGTCCTTCCAGCGGCTCAGCAGCTCGCGCAGGCCGCGGCGGATCGTCTCCTCGTCGGGTTCGGTGGACTGCGCCAGCGCCTCGACCGCCTCGATCACCTGCTCGAAGCCGCGCCGTTGCTCGCGCTTGCGTTCGTCGATCTCCTTGCGGGCGCTGTCCCGGGCCTCGAACACCGCATTGCAGGCGGCGCGGAAGCGTTCCCACAGCGTGCGCTCGTCGCGGCCGGCCAGCGGATGCGCCTTGGCATGTTCGGTCCAGCGCGCCTGCAGCTCGCGCGCCTGCGCTGGCGCATCGCGCTCCTGCGCCTTCGCCAGCAGCGCCTCGGCCTCGGCGATCAGCGCCAGCCGGCCGGATTTCGCCTCGCCGCGCACCTGCGACAGCAGCTCGCGCAGCGGCGCCACCGTCTGCTTCAGCCGCGCGTCGAGCTTCTTCCACGTCTCCGGCTCGACGCTGCCCAGTTCGCCGTGATGCCAGGCCTGGTCGGCCTCGCGCAGCCAGCGTTCGATCGCGCGCAGGTCGCGCGGCTCGGCGGCCAGCAGTTCGGCCGTCTTCGCCGCTGCCGCGGCGAGGAACTCGTCGCGCTGCCGGCGCGCCTGCTTGCGGCTGGCGTGCAGCTCCGCGAAGTGGCGCGCCGCGGGCAGGTACGCCTTCTCGCAGGCGGCATCGAACCGCTCCCACAGCGACTTCGGCACGCCGGCTGCCTGCTCGTCGAGCGCCTTCCACTCGGCGCGCAGCTTCTGCACTTCCTTCGCCAGGTGCGCCGGCGGATGCGTGTCCGCCGCCAGCGCCTCGGCGCGCTCGCACAACTGCACGCGGGCGTTGTGCTGGCCGAAGC
>CAYLZU010000556.1:0-1875 GCA_964388005.1 uncultured Burkholderiaceae bacterium | reverse complement strand
GTGCCGCGCGACCAGATACAGCGGCCGCTGCTTGACCTCGACGAACATCCGCGACAGGTACTCGCCGATCACGCCGAGCGCGAGCAGCTGCAGGCCGCCGAAGAACGCCACCAGCACCACCAGGGTCGGGAATCCCGGCACCGGGTCGCCGTACAGCAGCGTCTTGACGATGAAGTACAGGCCGAAGGCGAACGCCGCCAGCGCCAGCGCCAGCCCGAAGTAGCTCGCCGCCTTCAGCGGCGCCGCCGAGAACGACGTGATGCCCTCGAGGGCGAAATTCCACAGCCGCCAGTAGGTGAACTTGCTGCGGCCGGCGTAGCGCGGATCGCGGTCGTACAGCAGTTCGCGCGTCGGGAAGCCGATCCACGCGAACAGTCCCTTCATGAAGCGGCCGCGCTCCGGCAGCCGCCGCAGCGCCGCCGCCGCCCGCCGCGACAGCAGGCGGAAGTCGCCCGTGTCCGGCGGGATCGGGATCGTGCCCAGACGGCCGATCACGCGGTAGAAGGCATGCGCGGTCGACCGCCGCAGCCAGCTCTCGCGCGCCCGCGAGCGCCGCCGCATCACCACCACGTCGGCGCCCTCGCGCCAGGCGCGCAGCATGTCCTCGATCAGCTCCGGCGGGTCCTGCAGGTCGGCGTCGATCAGCACGACCGCGTCGCCGTCGGCATGGTCGAGCCCGGCCGACATCGCCGCCTCCTTGCCGAAGTTGCGCGACAGCTCGATCACTTCAACCCGCGGGTCGGCGAGATGCAGCGCGCCGAGCAGCGCCGTCGAGCCGTCGCGGCTGCCGTCGTTGACGTAGATGATCCCGGCCGCAGGCGCCACCCGGTCGAGCGTCGCCGCCAGCCGGCGGTGAAATTCCGGCAGCGCCTCTTCCTCGTTGAAAACAGGGACGACGACCGTCAGCGCGGAAGCGTTGCGGCCGCTGTCGGCAGGCGTGGTCATTGACAACCGCGGTTCACGACGACGCAGGCAGGCTGAGTGTTGGCGGGCCCGGCGGCGGGGCGCTGGCGGCGCGGGATGCTTCACCGGTCGGTGTGGGGACGAGCGCAGTCTAGAACCTATCCTGGAAGCCGCGGCCTCGGCTCCGCCGGTGCGGCCGATCGAGCGACGTCGCGGCGCGGCCTGGCCCGGCGCGGTCGGCCGGCGGGCCCGGGCTCCGGGGACTCCCCATCCGTGTCAACGGCAGGCGACCTCGGTACGGGCCGCTGTCCGATTGACGTTCGGGGCCTTCAGTCGGTACAAGCGCTGCGATGACGACGATTCAGCGCCCGCAGGACGAAGTCGCCGCGGCAACGGCGACGGCGGTGCTGCGTGTCGACGGCGACCGGCAGGCGCGGGCCGAGGCCCCGCTCGCCGCCGAGGTGCCGATCGCCTTCGAGTACAACGGCATTGCCCACGCGGTCATGCTGGCCACGCCGGCCGACCTCGAGGACTTCGCCCTCGGCTTCACCAGCAGCGAAGGCCTGATCGAGGCGCCCACCGAGTTCTACGGCATGGAGGTGCTGGCCTCCGAGCACGGCCTGACGCTGGCGATCGACATCGCCGCATCCGCCTTCGCCCGCCTGAAGGAGCGCCGCCGCACGCTGGCCGGCCGCACCGGCTGCGGCATTTGCGGCACCGAAAGCCTCGACCAGGTGCTGCGGGCGCTGCCGGACCTGTCGGCGCAGCCGCTGCGCGTCGCGCCGGCGGCGCTGACGCGGGCGCACGCGGGCCT
Organism: uncultured Burkholderiaceae bacterium; assembly: GCA_964388005.1. Classification (GTDB taxonomy): domain Bacteria; phylum Pseudomonadota; class Gammaproteobacteria; order Burkholderiales; family Burkholderiaceae_F; genus JADJWR01. The sequence goes on along the minus strand of CAYLZU010000556.1, from coordinate 158 downwards.
GGTCGACGTGCAGCCGCTGCAGCACGCGACCGGCGCCGCCCACGGCGCCGCCTGGTGCGCCGCCGATGGCTCGATCGTCCGCGCGCGCGAGGACGTCGGCCGCCATAACGCGCTCGACAAGCTGATCGGGGCGCTGATGCGCGAGGGCACCGATCCCG
>CAYLZU010000555.1:0-1880 GCA_964388005.1 uncultured Burkholderiaceae bacterium | reverse complement strand
GGCGCCGATGTGCTGGGTGATGCCGCCGGCCTCGCCGGCCGCCACCTTGGTGCGGCGGATGTAGTCGAGGAGCGACGTTTTGCCGTGGTCGACGTGGCCCATGATGGTGACCACCGGCGGCCGCGGCTCCTCGGGCGCCTCGCTCGCCTCGATGCCGGCGGCGGCGAGCAGCGCCTCCGGATCGTCGAGCTTGGCGGCGGTCGCCTTGTGGCCCATTTCCTCGGCGACGATGATCGCCGTGTCCTGGTCGAGCATCTGGTTGATGGTGACCATCTGGCCCATCTTCATCAGGACCTTGATCACCTCCGAGGCTTTCACCGCCATCTTGTGCGCCAGGTCGGCGACGGTGATCGTCTCCGGCACGACGACGTCGCGGACGATCGGCTCGGCCGGCATCGCCGCAACCGGGCGCTCCTCGTGCTTGTCGCCGCGGCGGCCGCCGCGCGGGCCGCGCCAGCCAAGGCTGCGCCCGGCGCTGGCATCGCCACGGGTCTTCAGCAGCCGCTTCTTGGCCGCGTCCTCGGACCAGCTCGACGCCAGCTTGCCCGACTTCACTTCCTTGACGCCGGGCTTCTTCTCGTCCTTCTTCGCCTCGCCGGGCTTGGCTTCCGCCTTCGCCGCCGGCTTGTGCAGCGTGCCGGCCGCGGGCGTGGGCTCCGGCGCCTTCAGCACCTTCTTCGGCGCCGCCATCATGTCCTTGATCGCCGCCACCTCGGCCTCGACCGCGCGGCGGGCGCGCTCCTGCTGCGCCTTGGCCGCGGCGACAGCGGCCTCGGCCGCGGCCTGCTCGGCGCGCACCTTCTCGAGCGCGGCCTGGGCCGCCTGCTCGCGTTCCCGTGCTTCGTCGGCCGTCTCCTGCTCGCGCCGCTGCGCCTCCAGGATCTCGCGCTGCGCCGCCTCGGCGCGCTCCTTCGCCTCGGCCGCCTGGCGCTCGGCGAGTTCGGCCTGCCGCCGCGCCTCTTCCTCGCGCTTGCGCAGCTCGGCCTCGTCGACGACCGGCGCCGCCGCCGGCGCCGCTTCCAGCTCGGCCTCGGCGGCATCGCGCTTGACGAAGGTCCTCTTCTTGCGCACCTCGACCTGGATCGTGCGGGCGCGGCCGGTGCCGTCGGCCTGCTTGATCTCCGAGGTCTGCTTGCGCGTCAGCGTGATCTTCTTCTTCTCCGGCGCCGCTGCGCCGTGCGCCTTGCGCAGGGAGTCGAGCAGGCGGGCCTTGTCGGCCTCGGTCAGGCCGTCGTTCTCGCCGCGCTTGTCGACCCCGGCCGCGCGCAGCTGCTCCAGCAGCGTCGTGGGCGGGACCTTCAGCTCGGCGGCGAATTGGGCAACGGTATTGCTCTGCATGTGTTCCTCGGAGCGGATGTCTCGGGGCTTGAGGGTGAAGGCCGCGGCCTCAGCCGTTCGCGCTTTCCTCGGCGAACCAGTGGGCCCGCGCCGCCAGGATCAGTTCCCTGGCTCGCGCCTCGTCGGCGGCGGCGATCTGCCGCTTCTCCTCGTCGGTGACGTCGGCGAATCCGTTGTCGATCAGCTCGCGGGCGCGCTCGGGCGCGAGCGCCATCACGGCGCGCAGTTCGTCGACCGCCAGTTCCGCCAGGTCGTCGCGGGTGCGCACCGCGCAGGCCACCAGCCGCGCCGCAAGCTCCGGATCCATGCCCTCGAGCTCCAGCAGCGAGGCATCGGCCTGCTCGATGTTCTCCTCACGGGCGATGGCCTCGGTCAGCAGGGCGTTGCGGGCGCGGTTGCGCAGCTCCTCGACCGTCTCGGCGTCGAAGGCCTCGATGTCGAGCAGCTCCTGCATCGGCACGTAGGCGATCTCGTCGAGGGTCGAGAAGCCCTCGTCGATCAGGATGTCGGCGATCTCCTCGTCGACGTCGAGCTTGTCCATG
>CAYLZU010000554.1:0-1880 GCA_964388005.1 uncultured Burkholderiaceae bacterium | reverse complement strand
TGCGGATCTCGTGGCTCATGGTCGCCAGGAAGGCGCTCTTGGCCTCGTTGGCGGCTTCCGCCGCGGCGCGGGCGGCGCGCGTCTGCTCGAACAGCTCGGCATTGCGCAGCGCCACGCTCGCCTGCAGCGACAGCCCGCCGAGAAACTCGAGGTCGGCGTCGCCGAACGGCTCGCCGCCGTTGCGCCATACCGCCATCGCGCCGCGCACCTGCCCGCTTTGCAGCAGCGGCACCACCATCAGCCGCTCCCGCTCGTGCGGCGTGGTGCCGGGCACGCGCACGCCGCGCGGGTCGGCGTTGGTGTCGTTGACGAGTTCCGGTTTGCCGCTTTCGATCAGGCTGCCGATGATGCCTTCGCCGGCGCGCACGACGGTGGCCCGGATCTGCGCCGCCGTGTCGCCCTGGGCGACGATGGCGCGGTAGCTGCCGCCGCCTTCGTCGGGCACGAAAATGGCGCTGTGGCTGCCGCCGAGCAGTTCCCTGGCGTGGCGGGCGATGCGGTCCATCACCGCCGCCAGGTCGAGCGAGGAGGACAGGTCGCGGCCGACCTCGGCCAGCGCCTTCTGCTCGCGTGCCAGCCGCCGCGTCTCGTCGAACAGCCGCGCGCTGTGCAGCGCCACGCCGAGCGAGGCGGCGACGGTGCGCAGCAGGTCGAGGTCGGCCGGCGAGAAGGCGTCCTCGCGCTCGAAACTCTCGATCGCGATCGACGCCGCCAGCCGCTCGCCGACGAAGATCGGCACGAACACCGTGCACAGCGAGGCATCGGTGCCCGGAGTGGTGCGGATGCCCATCGCGTCGGCTTCGGCGCGGTTGCGCAGCAGTACCGTTTCGCCGCGCAGCAGCGCCTGCGCCAGCTTCGACTCCGGGTTGTACGGCACGGGCGGCAGGCGCAGGCGCTCGCCGTGCTCGACGGCATAGAGGGTGTGGATCAGATCGGTCTTCTCGTCGCGCCAGCGGATCGACAGGTCGTCGCTGCAGAACAGCTCGCGCAGCCTGTCGCCGACCAGGTCGACGATGCCCTGGAAGTCGAGCGAGCCGGCGATGCCCTGCTGGATGCGGTTGATGGTCGACAGCTCCGCCGCCCGTTGCCGCTCGGCCTCGTAGCTCTTCGCATTGAGCAGCGCCACGCCGAGACCGGCGGTGACGGTGGACAGCAGTCGATGGTCGGCTTCGCCGAAGGCGTCGTCGCGCTCGTGGTTCTCGACCGACACCGCGCCGAGGAAACGCTCGCCAGCCATCATCGGCGCCAGCAGGATGCTGCGGGCGCGGTCGGTGCCTTCGGCAACCGGAACGCCGAGGGCCAGCTGCTCCTGCACCGAACGGAGGTTGACGAGCCGGCCGCAGCGCAGCAGGCGCTCGAGGCCGCCGTCGGGGTTGAACTCAAAGGGCGGCGGCGACAGCCGGGCGCCGTGCTCGACCGTATAGAGGCAGTGCAGCTGCTGCGCGCGTTCGTCGAGCCAGCTGATGCCGAGATCGGAGGTCGAGAACACCCGCCGCAGGCGTTCGCCCACCAGTTCGACGATCGCCTTGAAGTCGAGCTCGGCGGCGATCGCCTGCTGGATGTCGTTGATGACTTCCAGTTCGCGCACGCGTTCGTCGAGCGCCGCCGTGCGCTCGGCGACCTTGGCCTCCAGCCCCTGTGCCCAGCGCGCGTTGGCCAGCGCCACGGCGGCCTGCGAGGCGAGCAGCGCCAGCAGGTCGCGGTCGGCATCGTGAAAGCGGCCGAACAGGCCGTCGAGGTCGCAGTACAGGACGCCCTGCAGTTCCTGCTGCGCGACGAGCGGCGCCACCAGGCAGCTTCGCTGGTCGAGTTCGTCGGCGCCGTCGGGCCCGTGGCGAAGGCGCGCGGTGCGCAGGCTGCCCGCCTCGTCGAGCCACGGC
>CAYLZU010000553.1:0-1889 GCA_964388005.1 uncultured Burkholderiaceae bacterium | reverse complement strand
AGAACAGTTCGATCACCTCGCAGCCGAGCATCCGGTACAGCGCCGGGGCGTAGGCGCCGGCCACGCCGTTGCCGCAGTCGACCACGATCCGCATCGGCCGCGCCAGCTCCACGCTGCCGCCGACGCGCTGGAAGTAGGCGTCGCGCACGTCGGCAGCTCGCAGCGTGCCGTGCTTCTCGGCGCGCGGGATGGCGTCACCGTCGATCCGGCGCCGCAGCGCCTGGATCGATTCGCCATGCAGCGTGTTGCCGGCCAGCATCATCTTCAGGCCGTTGTACTCGGGCGGGTTGTGGCTGCCGGTGATCTCGACCCCGGAGCCGGTGCCGAGCACGTGGGTGGCGAAGTACAGCAATGGCGTCGGCACCATGCCGACGTCGATCACCCCGGTGCCGGCGGAACGGATGCCTTCGACCAGGGCATCGCGCAACATCGGTCCGGAGAGGCGGCCGTCGCGGCCGACGGCGATTTCGGAGACGCCCGCTGCTGCCGCCTCGGCGCCGAGCGCGGCGCCGATCAGCCGCACCGCTTCTGCGGTGAGCGAGCGGTCGACGACACCGCGGATGTCGTAGGCCTTGAACAGCGTCGGATCGATGGTCTGGATCATCGGGCGGGCAGCGCGGGGCCGCGAGGCATCGTCATCTCGCCGGGCGCGCGGGCACCGGCGGTGTCGAGCGGCGATTGTACGGTCGCCTCGCCCGGAGCCGGGCGGACACGCATCGGCGATAATCGCCGCGCCTCGACGGCGCCGGACCGCGACGCTCGGCGGGTGTGACTCCAGGGGACACGACAACATGCTGGCGGTGATTCTTTCCGGCGGCTCGGGCACCCGGCTGTGGCCGGTTTCGCGCGAGGCAATGCCGAAGCCATTCATGCGGCTGGGCAACGGCGCGTCGCTGCTGCAGCGGACCGCAGCCCGCGCCGTTGCCGCCGGCTGCGATGACTGCCTGATCGTCACCAACCGCGAGTACGGCTTCCGCACCAGCGAGGAGATCGAGGCGATGCGCGGCGGGGCGCCGCGGCATGCCGCGCTGCTGCTGGAGCCGGTCGGGCGCAACACCGCGCCGGCGATCGCCGCCGCGGCGCTGTGGGCACAGGACGCGGGTCGCGGCGACGAACCGATGCTGGTGCTGCCGGCCGACCACCTGATCCAGGACGAATCGCGGTTCGCGGCCCAGGTCGCGCAGGCCGGCATCGTGGCCGCGAGCGGCCGCATCGTGCTGTTCGGCATCCGGCCGACGATGCCGGAGACCGGCTTCGGCTACATCGAGTGCGCCGATGCCGGCGCCGACGGATCGGCGCCGGTGCGCCGCTTCGTCGAAAAGCCGGATGCCGCCAAGGCGGCCGAGTATCTCGCCTCGGGTCGCTTCTTCTGGAACAGCGGCATGTTCTGCTTCACCGCCGCGACCATCATCGCGGCGCTGCGGCAGTACGCGCCGGAGGTGCTGGAATCGGCGCGGGCGGCGCTCGCCGCGGCGAAGCAGGACGCCAGGTTCGCGCAGCGCACCGAACTCGACCGCGCCGCCTTCGAGCAGGCGCCGAACATCTCGATCGACTACGCGGTGATGGAACGCGCCGAAAACGTGGTCGCGCTGCCGGGGGACTTCGGCTGGAGCGACATCGGCTCGTGGAAGGCGGTGGCGCAGGAACTGCCCGCCGACGCCGAGGGCAACACCGTCAGCGGCGACGTCGTGCTCGCCGACTGCGTCAACACCCACATCCAGAGCGAGGACCGGCTGGTGGCGGCGGTCGGCCTGCGCGACGTGGTCGTCGTCGACACGCCGGATGCGCTGCTCGTCTGCGACCGCCACTCGACGCAGAAGGTCAAGGACGTCGTGGTCGAACTGAAGCGCCGCGACCACGAGGCGCACCGGCTGCACCGCACGGTGGCG
>CAYLZU010000552.1:0-1889 GCA_964388005.1 uncultured Burkholderiaceae bacterium | reverse complement strand
CGCGGTGCGCAACGGCAAGGACGTGGTCGTCTACAAGGCGGGGCGCACCGCGCCGGGCGCGCGCGCGGCGGTCGGGCACACGGCGTCGGAGGCCGGCGACTACGTGCTGTTCGAGTCCGTCGTGCGCCACGCCGGCGCCATGGTCGCCGAGGACGTGTCAGCCTTCGACGGTCTCTTCTACATCGCCGGCGCGCTGCACGGGAAGACGGTCGGCGGCAACCGGCTCGGCGCGATCAGCGGCGCCGGCTTCGAGGCGGTCAGCATGGCCGACTCGATCGACACCGGCACCCTTGCGCTCGAACTTCCGGCGCTCGAACCCGAAACGGTCCGCCGGGTGCAGGAGGTCCTCGCCGCCAAGCGGCTCGATGCGCTGGTGGAGGTCGGCAACCCGATCGACATCAACCCCGGCGCCGACGACGAGGCGCACCTGGCGATCGCCGAGGCGTTCCTGCAGGATGCGAACATCGACGCGGTGGTGGTCGCCCTCGACCCCACCGCCCCGGCGGTGCGCGCGCTGGAGCGCAGCAGCCTGCGGCCCGGCTACGACCTCGACGACCCGGCCAGCACCGCCGCGCGGATGCCGCCGCTGGCGGCGCGCTTCGACAAGCCGCTGATCGGCGTCATCGACGCCGGCCGCCTGTACGACGCCTTCGCGGCGCGGCTGATGGACCAGGGGGTGTGCATCTTCAGGAACTGCGCGCGGGCGACCACCGCGCTCGCGCACTACATCGAGGCGCGGCGGTACGCTGCCGACCTTGCGAGCAAGCCCGAGGAGACACGATGAGCGACACGCTGAAGCCCGGCCTGACCCTGACCCGCCGCATCACCGTCGACCGCGACCGCACGATCAGCTTCATGGGCGACGAATGCCGCGTCTACGCCACGCCGCTGATGCTCTACGACATCGAGTTCGCCTGCCGCGACCTGGTCAAGGAGCATCTCGACGCCGGCAAGGACACCGTCGGCACGCGGGTCGAACTCGACCATGTCGGCGCGACGCTGCTCGGCATGTGGGTCGAGATCACCGTCACGCTGGCCAGCGTCGAGGGCCACGCGGTCGGCTTCGACTTCACCGTGCGCGACGCGGTGGAGGAGGTCGCGCGCGGCAGGCACAACCGCTTCATCGTCGGCATCGAGAAGACGGCGCAGCGGCTGAAGGCGAAGGGGGCGAAGGCTGGCGGTTGAAACCCGCTTCCGCCGGACCCGGCCAGGCGGCACTCAACCCGAAAACGACATTTCGAGCTTCACGCCCCGGTAGGGCACCTCCGGCCTTACGCGGCCACGCTCGCCGCGATGCAGGCGCACCAGGCCGTAGCGCTCCATGGTCCGCAGCGTGCGCGACAGGTTGCCCGGGGTGCGGCCGGTACGCGCAGCCAGCTCATGCAACGAGGCCGGATGCGTTTCGGCAATGACCGCCAGCAGGGCGCGGTTCCGGTTCGACAGCACCTTGGCGAAGCTCTCGGGAGACGTGAACCAGACCTTGGGATCGCCGCGCCTGGGCCGCAACGCTCCGCGCGCGATCGCCAGCGTGCGCGCCTTCATGTCTTCATACGAGGCAATTCCGATCTTCAGCGTCTTCATCACCAGACTCCCTTGTCGCGCAGCACCGACTCGACCTCGGACCAGAAATCCGCCACCAGAGTCGCTGCGTCGCGGTACTCGTAGCGGCGAACCGTGCGCAGGCGATGCTTGTGATCGCGGGTCGCAGGGCGTCCGGCCGAGACCTTGTGCGCATTGTCGAACCCGACAAGGCGCTCACCATCCGGACCATGCAGGGTGAGCGAGTAGTCCAGTCCGTGCGGCTTGTCCGGCGATGCCGGCACGCGGTGGACCACGAACCTCACCCAATAGCCGGCATCGTCGATCACGAGCACCTGGCCGTCGAGCGC
>CAYLZU010000551.1:0-1909 GCA_964388005.1 uncultured Burkholderiaceae bacterium | reverse complement strand
CCTGAGGTTCAAGTATTGCCGCATCATCGTGCCGGACCGCAGGTGACCGGCAGTGGCGGCCGGCTTCCGGGGGGCGCCCTGGAAGACCGGATCTGGACGCACGCGGCTGAACGCCGCCTGCGCCGATAGCGGCCGACGGTCGATCACTTCAGCAATTGCGAGCGACCCCTGTCGATCTTGATGGCGAACTCGCGCAACCTGCCACGGGAGCGGTCATCGGAAGAAGTGCCGAGACCGCGCGACGCGTGGACTACACCCGCTGCGCCCCTGCCAACCTGGCGAGCGTCTTGTCGAACGTGCCGAGTGGCAGATGACCTGCCTTGCAAGCGGTTTCGAGCACCAGGCAATCGGAGAATCCAAGTGATGGGCGGGCGCGGAAATGCACCAATGCCGCCCGGACGACGTCGGCGTCCTGCAACGTGAGATTCTGGTGATCGAGCAACAGATCGATGGCCGCGGCCAACTGCTTGGGACCGCATTCGTAAACGGCGTCCAACACCCACAGCGTCTCTGCCAAGACGAGATGCGAAACCCACGCGCCCGGCGCGACAAACGCTTCAGCAGCCTGCACTTGCGCTGAATCATCGCGCACGAGAAGCCGTACCAGGATATTCGTGTCAACGGCGCGCATGCTTCTTTCGCATGTACGCGCGGATGCCCTCCTTCACGGTTACGCGCGGCTTCGGTTGGTCTGCCGCGAACAACGCGGCATGCACCTCGCTCGACGTGTGTTTGCCGGCGCGCCGAACCACGATTTCGTGGTCGCGTTCAGCCCATTCGAGGACGGAACCGGGCCCGACGCCGAGCTTCTTTCGTACCTCGGCCGGAATCGAGATCTGTCCCTGGGCGGTGAGTTTCGATTGGGCGATTACCATTTGCGTACATTACCGCGGTAATGAAACCTCCGTCAAGCGACTGTGACGAAGGCATCCATGTGTCTACGGTGGTCGTGAGTTCGCAGTTGCGTTCTTCGAATGCTGCCGGTCGGCAGCAACCCTGCAGGGCGTGCACGCGCATGACAGGTTTCGTCGTCGGTCGATTCCCGTCTTGATGCCGCCGAACGGCCGGTGACCGGACTGAACCGATCCCTCGATCGGAACGTCTCGGCCGGCACCGAGGTCGCCTGCCGCAGCAGCTCCAGCGGCGTGAAGACCTCGCGGCGCAGCGTGAACTCGCGGCACTGCATGGTGTAGGTGCTGCCCAGCAGGTCGGTGCCGTAGCAGACCTTCACCCCGGCGCGGCGCATGCGGTCGAGGCCGGCGATCGCCGATTCGAACACGACCTTCAGCTTCTCCTGGCTGGCCGGCGGGAAGCCGAGCCGCCGGCCCTGCTCGGTGACGGCGAAGATCACCGCCATCGTCGGCACGATCCAGGCGCCGCTTTCGGCGACGAAGCGCGCCGTGTCGTCGTCGATCAGCGTCGCGTGCTCGATGCTGCGCACGCCGAACTCGACGCAGCGGCGCACGGCGCTGGCCGGATGGCAGTGGGCGGCGGCATAGGTGCGCCGCTCGGCGCACTCGCCGACGATGGCGCGGATCTCGTCCTCGCGGTACTGGTTCATCCAGATCGGGTCGGTGGGCGAGGCCACGCCGCCAGAACCCATGATCTTGATGCAGTGCGCGCCCTGGCGCAGTTCCTCGCGCGTGGCGCGGATCACCGCGTCGACGCCGTCGGCCATGACCGCGAAGGTGTTGAAGAGCGGCCCGTCGCCGCAGGCGCACAGCGCCTGGTAGCGCGGCCGTTCCTCGATCGAGCGGATGTCGCCGTGGCCGCCGGTCATCGACAGGACCTTGCCGGAGTACAGGAAGCGCGGGCCGTCGATCAGGCCGTCGGCGAGCGCCCGGGCGAGCGAGTGGTTGCCGCCGCCGACGTCGCGCACCGTGGTGAAGCCGCAGGCCAGTGCGTGCCC
>CAYLZU010000550.1:0-1916 GCA_964388005.1 uncultured Burkholderiaceae bacterium | reverse complement strand
CACCTGCGCCTGGATCGACACGTCCAGCGCCGCCACCGCTTCGTCGCAGATCAGGAATTCCGGCTTGACCGCCAGCGCGCGGGCGATGCCGATGCGCGCCCGCTGGCCGCCGGAGAACTGGTGCGGATAGCGGCGCGCGTAACTGGCGTCCAGCCCGACGCGCTTGAGCAGATCGGCGACGTAATCGCCGACCTCGCGCTTGCCGACGACGCCGTGCACGCGCGGCGCCTCGCCGACGATCTCGCCGATGCGCATCCGCGGGTTCAGCGACGCGAACGGATCCTGGAAGATCATCTGGATCGGCGGCCGCCTGCCGCCGCCGGCGGCGACGCTGACGCCCCGGTACAGCACGTCGCCTTCGGTGGGCGCGTGCAGGCCGCAGCCGAGCCGTCCGAGCGTGCTCTTGCCGCAGCCCGATTCGCCGACCAGCCCGACCACTTCGCCCTGCGCGACGTCGAAGCTGACGCGATCGACCGCGTGCACCATGTGTTCGGCCACCCGGGCGCCGAGCGTCCTCGCCAGCCGCTCGACCGCGTCGAGCCGCTTGACGAAGCGCTTGCTGACGGCACGGAAATCGAGCAGCGCCTCGGTCATGCGTTCAGGCCGCGACCACCGAGGCGGCCGCCGGCAGCGGGAAGTGGCAGCGCACCCGGCGCCCGCCGTGCGCCTCCAGTTGCGGCATCTCGCCGCAGCGCGCGGCGGCGAAGCGGCAGCGCTCGCGGAAGGCGCAGCCGGGAGCGAGCTTGAGCAGCGACGGCGTCATGCCCGGGATCTGGTTCAGCCGCCGCGCGCCGACGTTGTTGGCCGGCACCGAGTCGAGCAGGCCGCGCGTGTACGGATGCGCCGGCGCGTCGAGCACCTCCTCGACCGCGCCTTCCTCGACCACGCGGCCGGCGTACATCACCGCGACCCGGTCGGCAAGGCCGGCGATCACCGCCAGGTCGTGCGTGATCCAGATCAGCGCCGAGCCGACTTCGCGCACCAGCTTCTGCATCTCGTACAGGATCTGCCCCTGCACGGTGACGTCGAGCGCCGTGGTCGGCTCGTCGGCGATGACCAGATCCGGGCTGTGCAGCAGCGCGATGGCGATCGCCACCCGCTGCCGCATGCCGCCGGAGAACTGGTGCGGGTACTGCGCCAGTCGCTCGGCCGGCGAGGCGATGCCGACCCGGCCGAGCGCGTCGATGGCCCGTTCGCGCGCCGCCTGCCGCGACACCTGATCGTGCGCCAGCACCGTCTCGACCATCTGCGTCTCGACCGAGAGCACCGGGTTGAGCGTCATCATCGGGTCCTGGAAGATCATCGCGATGCGCTTGCCGCGCAGCGCGCGCAGCCGCTGCTCCGGTGCCCCGACCAGGTCCTGCCCGTCGAACCTGACGCTGCCGCCGGCGATGCGCCCGGGCGCATCGATGAGCCCCAGGATCGAGAACCCGGTCACGCTCTTGCCCGAGCCCGACTCGCCGACCAGGCCGAGGATCTGGCCGCGGTCGAGCGCGAACGACACCCCCTGCACCGCGCGCAGCACGCCGTCGCGGGTGGCGAACTCGGTCTGCAGGTCGGCGACCTCGAGCAGGCTCACGCCAGGCCTCCGCGCAGGTGTCGTCGCCGCCCGTGCGGGAACCCGGCGTCCTGGGCTGATCTTCGACAGCGAACGAAGGAACAACGACGCAGGATCCGCGACTGCGCGGGGATGACGCGGCTGTCGTCGTTCGCCGCGTGGCTTCGCCGATTGCGCGCGAAGAGACACTGGATCCCCGCCTGCGCGGGGATGACGGCGCTGTCTCCAGTCGCCGCGGGCCTGCGGCCCTTGCTCCTGGACATCGCCGTCACTTTGCCAACCGGGGATTCAGGACGTCGCGCAGCTGGTCGCCGACCAGGTTGATCGACAGGATCGTCACCAGCAGCGCCACGCCGGG
>CAYLZU010000549.1:0-1918 GCA_964388005.1 uncultured Burkholderiaceae bacterium | reverse complement strand
TGCTCGGCCTGCTCACCTACTTCACCGCCGGGCCGAAGGAAGTGCGGGCGTGGACGGTGGTCAGGGGCGCGACTGCGCCGCAGGCCGCCGGAGTGATCCACACCGACTTCGAGAAGGGGTTCATCCGCGCCGAGACGATCGCCTTCGACGACTACGTCGCCTGCAAGGGCGAGCACGGCGCCAAGGAGGCGGGGAAGATGCGGCTCGAAGGCAAGGACTACGTCGTGCGCGACGGCGACGTGATGCACTTCCGGTTCAACGTATGACCCGACCGCTGGCGTCGCTTCGGCCAGCCAAAGTCATGGCCGCAGCCGCGGCTCGGCTGCGAAGCGCAACTGGTTACGCTTCGGCCACGCATGAGCGTTCGACCGCCCATCTACCCTGACATTGACCGGCCCGCCTCGGGCCGCCCCTGGCTGCGGCGCCAGGCGCCCGAAGGGCAGGTGGCAGCTCGGCTTGCCGGAGCGGCGCTGTGAACGAAGCCGCCGCCCGCCGCGCCGTGCTGGTGCGCGCCTTCGAGCGCCAGCCGCCTTCGGACACGTGGTCGGAGGCCGACCGCGCCTGGGCGACGCTGGCGGCGGCGCAGGTCGAGGGCGAACGCGCCGCCGATGATGCGTTCATCGCCCGCCGCGCCGCGCTGGCCTGCGAGCGGCTGGCCGAGCGCGACCGGCGCCTGCCGAAACTGCTGGCGTCGGTCGAGTGGCCGACGTGGATCGGCTGGACGACGCCGGTGCTGGCCTTCGCCCTCGGCGCCGCCGCCGACTCGATCGGCGCCGGCAGGCAGATCAACCTGCTGGCGCCGCCGCTGCTGGCGCTGCTGGCGTGGAACGTCGCCGTGTACGCGGCGATCCTTCTGCGCGGCACGTGGGGACTGGTCGACGCGCGAGCCCGTGGCCTCGGGCCGGTCGCACGGCTGCTCGGAAGGCTGGCTCATGTCACCGGCAGCGTGCCGCGCCGTGCCGGCAAGGTGGCGGCGGAATTCGTCGCCGACTGGATGCAGGCGTCGAGCGGCCTCGTCGCCGCAAGGCTGGGCCGCGTGCTGCACGCTTCGGCAGCGGCGTTCGCGGCCGGCGCGCTGGCGGCGCTGTATGTGCGCGGCATCGCCTTCGAGTACCGCGCCGGCTGGGAGAGCACGTTCCTCGGTGCGGAGTCGGTGAAATGGCTGCTCGGCGTCGTGCTTGGGCCGGCCTCTGCCCTGACCGGAATCGACCTGCCCGACCTCGAAGGCTACGAACGGCTGCGCTTCTCCGCCGGCGAGGGCGAAGTCGCGGCGCGCTGGCTGCACCTGTACGCGGTGACGGTCGGCCTGGTCGTCGTGCTGCCGCGGCTGCTGCTGGCCATCGGCGACCGCTGGCTCGAACGGCGGCTGTCGGCACGCTTTCCGCTGCCGCTCGGCGAACCGTACTTTCGGGCGCTGCTCTCGGTGCTGCGCGCCGAGGCGGTCGCCATCCACGTGGCGCCCTACGGACTGACGCTGGCGCCGCAGGCGACGCTGCACCTGAGCGCGGCTCTAACGCAGGCCTTCGGCGCCGCGACGGCAGTCAGCATCGCCGAGACCACGGCCTACGGCGCCGAAGACGACATCGACGCGGCAGCGGTCGCCGGCAGTCCGGCGCTGCTGGCGGTCCTGTTCCCGCTGACGGCGACGCCCGAAGACGAGAACCACGGCGCGTTCATCGACCGCCTGAAGGTGTCGGCGCCAGCGGCGCGGCTCGCGGTGCTGGTCGACGAATCCGCCTTCCGTCGCCAGTTCGGCGCCGACAGCCCGCGGCTGGCGGAGCGCCGCGCGCTGTGGCATCGCTTCGCCGCCGACCGCGGCGTGGCGACGGTTTTCGTCGTTCTCGACGAGCCGCCGACGCCGTTGGCGCGCGAGTCGCTGCAGCGGGCGCTGGATCGGACCCCGGGGCCGTGAACGGCG
>CAYLZU010000548.1:0-1924 GCA_964388005.1 uncultured Burkholderiaceae bacterium | reverse complement strand
GCCGGCCAGGATGCGCAGCTGCTCCTTCATCACCGCGATCGACAGCGGCGCGTTGTCGCAGATCGTTCCCGCCAGGCCGAAGGTGAACGGCTCCAGCTCCTCGGCCGGGACCACGTAGTTGATCATGCCGAGGCGCTCGGCGCGCTCGGCGCCGATGGGTTTGGCGGTGAAGGCCATCTCGCGGCCGATGCGCATGCTGGCGGCGTTCAGGAACGTCAGCATGCCGGCGATGTTGTAGGGGACACCGAGCCGCGCCGGCGTCACCGCGAAGGTGGTTTCGGGCGCGGCGACGATCAGGTCGCAGGCGAACACGGTCTCGCAGGCGCCGCCCCAGACCGTGCCTTCGATCATGGCGATGACCGGCGCCGGAAAGGTCTCGATCTCGCGGATCAGGGTGCGCAGCGGGTCGTCCCAGCCGAGCGGGTCGCGGCGCGACTCGGGCAGTTCGTCGACATCGTGGCCGGCCGACCAGACCTTGGCGCCCGGCTGCGCCCGCAGGATCGCCACCCGAAGCCGGCGCGACCTGAAGTCCGCCAGGGCGGCGACGATCTCGTCGACCAGCGCTTTCGACAGCGCGTTGCGCCTGGCCGGATGGTCGAGGGTGATGATGCCGATCTGGTCGCGCGTTTCGGTCTGGATGTAGGTCATCGGCGCCTCCTGCCGCTGTGCGGGTGGTCGCGGCTGCGGTCGATTGTGCCGCGCCTGGTGCGGGCCGTGGCCCTGCGGTCGGAGCGACCGGCGCCGCGTCGGACCACCGACCCGTGCTACACTGATTCCGTATTCCACGAAGAAGCAGTCGACGGCGCTGCGAGGCGATGGCCAACCTGACGATCGCGGTCGATGACGAGGTCCTGCGCCGGGCGCGGATCAAGGCGCTGGAGCAGGGCACGTCGGTCAATGCCCTGCTGCGCGACTACCTGAACCAGTTCGCCGGCCTGACGCCGGCCCAGGAACGGGCGGCAGCACGCTTCCTGGAACTGGCCGCGGGCGCGAGATCCCGAAGGGGCGCAAGCCGCTGGACGCGGGAGGATCTGCACCAGCGATGAAGGCGTTCTTCGACACCAACGTGGTCGTCTACGCCTTCGACGCCTCCGCGCCGGCCAAGCGCAAGGTGGCGCAGCAGTTGTTCGCTCAGTGCGCGGCCGACGGAGCGCTGCTGCTGAGCGTGCAGGTGCTGCAGGAGTTCTACGTCACCGTCACGCGCAAGCTCGAACGGCCGTTGCCGGAGGACGAGGCCGCGGCCGCGGTCGACAGCCTCGCCGCCTTTCCCGTCGTGGCGACCGATGCGCCGATGGTTCTTGCCGCGCTCGCGACGCACCGCCGGGCGGCGATCTCGTTCTGGGATGCGCTGATCGTCGAGGCCGCCCGCGCCGGCGGTGCCGCCGTGCTGTACAGCGAGGATCTGCACGACGGCCGCGACTTCGGCGGGCTGCGCGTCAGCAATCCGTTCGCCTGACCACGCACGGCGCCCCGCCGCGCCGCCGCAGCAGGCCGCACCCGGCCGCAGAGCGGCGCCGCATCGACGGCAATGCCCGGCCGGCCGATGCCGGCGCCCGGCGATGGCCTCCGGCTGCTGCGTCAGCGGCTCACGAGCACTGCCCCGTAAAACCGCACGCGGTGCAGAACTCGCAGCCGTCGCGCTTGATCATCGCCGCCGCGTGGCAGCTCGGGCAGACCTTTCCCTTGACCGGGGCGGTCTCGTGCTCGATCAGCTTGACCGCGTCCGGCACGGCGAGGATGCCGGCGCTCTGGATGGCGCGGCCGTCGTCGTCGAGGATGCCCAGCACCTTGTAGCGGTGCAGCAGCAGGGTGGCGATGTAGGCCACCGTGCTCGGGTACATGGCCGCGCGGTCCTCGCCCGGCACCTGGGCCCAGAACTCGCCGTTCTGCTCGCCGAAGTTCAGCAGCTTCTTCAGCTTCAGGC
>CAYLZU010000547.1:0-1925 GCA_964388005.1 uncultured Burkholderiaceae bacterium | reverse complement strand
GATCGAGTCGGTGCGGCAGGCGACCGTGTCGGCGCAGATCGCCGGCCAGCTGACGCAGCTCTACGTCGATGCCGGCGACCGCGTCAAGCGTGGCCAGCTGCTGGCGCGGATCGACACCCGCGAGGCCGACGCCAACGTGGCCACCGCCGGCGCCCAGGTGGCGCGCGCCGAGGCGGCGCTGGCGCAGGCGCAGCTCGAGTACGACCGCACCCGGAGCCTGGTGGCGCAGAACTTCGTCAGCCAGGCGGCGCTCGACAAGGCCGAGGCGGACCTGAAGACGGCGCGCGCCGTGCTCGACGCCGCCCGCGCCGGCACCGCGCAGGCCAGCGCCGGCCGCAGCTACGCCGAGCTTCGCTCGCCGATCGACGGCGTGGTCGGCCGCCGGCTGATGGAACTCGGGGAGCTCGCGACCCCGGGCCGCGGTGTGGTCGAGATCCATGATCCGACGGCGCTGCGCGCGGTCGGCACGATCCCGCAGTTCGTCCTGCCGCGCACGGCCAGGGTCGAGCGGGCGGAGATCGAGCTGCCCTCGGTGGGCAGGCGGGTGAAGGCGGCGCGCGTGACCGTGCTGCCGGCTGCCGACCCGCGGCTGCTGTCGACCCAGGTGCGGGCGGATCTTCCCGCCGACGCTCCGGCCGGCATCGTGCCCGGCACCGCGGCCAAGGTGCTGGTGCCGATCGGCCGCAGCCAGAAGCTGGTGGTGCCGGCGGCGGCGGTGGTCCGCCGCAGCGAGCTGACCGCCGTCTACGTGCTGGTCGACGGCAACCGGCAGCTGCGCCAGGTGCGGATCGGCAACCGCGTCAGCGACGACGCGGTCGAGGTGCTGGCGGGTCTTTCCGCCGGCGAGCGCGTCGCCATCGATCCGTCGCGCGGCGTCGGCGCGATCTGATTTTCCACGAAGCACAACACCTCAGAAGGAGACAACGATGGCACACGTGGTGGTGATGGGCGCCGGCCTCGGCGGCCTGCCGATGGCCTACGAGATGAAGGAACTGCTGCGGCCGCAGGACAGCATCACGCTGGTCGGCCTGGGCGAGCACTACCACTTCGTGCCGTCGAATCCGTGGCTGGCGGTGCGCTGGCGCAAGCGCTCGGACATCGAGTTTCCGATCGCGCCGCACGTCGGCAGGAAGGGCATCGCCTACGACGGCCGCGGCGTGAAGCGCGTGCACCCGAAGGAGAACCGGCTCGAACTGAACGACGGTTCCAGCCTCGCCTACGACTACCTGGTGATCGCCACCGGGCCGAAGCTCGCCTTCGACGAGATCGAGGGTCTGGGGCCCGATGCCAACACCCACTCGGTCTGCCACGCCGACCACGCCGAGAAGAGCGCCGCCGCCTGGGACGAGTTCGTCAAGACACCGGGGCCGATCGTCGTCGGCGCGGTGCAGGGCGCCTCCTGCTACGGCCCGGCCTACGAGTACTGCTTCATCATGGAAACGGACCTGCGCCGGCGCAGGATCCGCGACAAGGTGCCGATGACCTTCGTCACCGCCGAGCCGTACATCGGCCACCTCGGCCTCGGCGGCGTCGGCGACTCGAAGTCGATGCTCGAGTCGGCACTGCGCGACAAGCACATCAAGTGGATCTGCAATGCCAAGGTGACCAGGGTCGAGCCGGGGAAGATGCACGTGGCCGAGCACGACGACGAGGGCAAGGTCAAGCGCGAGCACGTGCTGCCGTTCGCCTACTCGATGATGCTGCCGGCGTTCAAGGGCGTGGATGCCGTGTTCGGCATCGAGGGCCTGACCAACCCGCGCGGCTTCGTGCTGATCGACGAGCACCAGCGCAATCCGACCTACCGGAACATCTACTCGGTCGGCGTGTGCGTGGCGATCCCGCCGGTGGAGGCCACCCCGGTGCCGACCGGAGCGCCGAAGACCGGCTTCATGATCGAGTCGATGGTCACCGCCACCGCGCACAAC
>CAYLZU010000546.1:0-1933 GCA_964388005.1 uncultured Burkholderiaceae bacterium | reverse complement strand
CCTGGGGCGCCAAGGACATCTTCAACGAGATGGCCGAGGAGTACGTCAAGCGCGTGAACGAGATGTCCGAGGGGCGGCTGCGCATCGACTACCTCGTCGCCGGGTCGGTGGTGAAGCCCTTCGAGGTCACGGACGCGGTGAGCAAGGGGGTGCTGGACGCGGGCCACACGGTACCGGTGTACTGGTACGGCAAGAGCAAGGTGGCGTCGCTGTTCGGCTCCGGCCCGATCAACGGTTGCGACGCGCACCAGACCCTGGCCTGGATCTATCGCGGCGGTGGCCTCGAGCTCTACAACGAGCTGCTGAAGAAGATCAACCTCGACGTGGTCGGCTACTTCGCGATGCCGATGCCGACCCAGCCGCTGGGCTGGTTCAAGAAGCCGATTACCTCGGCGGCGGAGCTGAAGGGCCTGAAGTACCGCACCGTCGGCCTGGCCGCCGACCTGTTCCAGGAACTTGGCGTCAAGGTCACCCAGCTTCCGGGCGGCGAGATCATCCCGGCACTGGAAAAGGGCGTGATCGACGCCTTCGAGTTCAACAACCCGACCTCGGACCGCCGCTTCGGCGCCCAGGACGTGGTCAAGAACTACATGATGGGCAGCTACCACCAGGCGATGGAGTTCTTCGAGATCGCCTTCAACAGGAAGGTGCACGACGGGCTGCCCGCCGACCTGAAGGCGATCCTGCGCTACGCCGCGGAAGCGGCCTCGTCGTCGAACTGGTGGACGGCGATGGACAACTACTCGCGCGACCTGGTCGAGCTGCAGGAGAAGCACAAGGTCAACGTCATGCGCACGCCGAAGTCGATCATGGACGCCCAGCTCAAGGCCTGGGACGTGATCACCAAGAAGCTCTCCGACGAGGATCCGTTCTTCAAGCGCGTGGTCGACAGCCAGCGAGCCTGGTCGAAACGCGTCGCCAAGTACTGGTTCCTCAACGAAGCCGACTACAAGGCCGGCTACGAGCACATCCACGGCAAGCTGGGCTTCTGACCCGCGGCTCACCAGTGCACTCGGGGCCGTCTCTGCGGGCGGGCCCCCGATGACGGCAGACGGGGCGGCCAACCACCGCCCCGTTTTCGCGTAAACGCGTATATCGTCGCCCCATCGTTCGGGGGCCCCTGATGATCAACAAGCTGATTCTGCAGATCGACCGGCTGAGCAAGGCGGTCGGCCACGCCTTCGCGTGGTGCATCATCATCCTGACCTTCGGCACCGCGTACGAAGTCTTTGTCCGTTACGCGCTGCGCGACCCGACGAGCTGGGCCTTCGACATGAGCTACATCCTTTACGGGGCCCTGTTCCTGATGGCGGGCGCCTACACGCTGTCGCGCAACGGCCACGTGCGCGGCGACGTCTTCTACCGGCTGTGGCCGCAACGGGTCCAGGCCGGGGTCGAACTGGTGCTGTACTTCCTGTTCTTCTTCCCCGGCGTGATCGCGCTCATGTACGCCGGCTGGGGCTACGGCACCGAGTCGTTGCGCCTGCGCGAGGTCAGCGTCAACAGCCCGGTCGGAGTGCCGATCTGGCAGCTGAAGATGCTGATTCCCGCCGCCGGCTTCTTCCTGACGCTGCAGGGCATCGCCGAGGTGCTGCGCTGCATCCTGTGCTTGCGCGACGGCGCCTGGCCGCCGCGGCTGCACGACGTCGAGGAGCTGGAAGCGGCGCTGCAGAAGGAGCACGGCACCGAGGCGGCCCGGGAGTCGGCCAGATGACCGACCCGCAGATCGCCCTGCTGATGCTGGGCATGTTCATCTTCATCATCCTGCTCGGCTTTCCGATCGCCTTCACGCTGATGGCGATGGGTGTTGGCTTCGGCTACTACGCCTACTTCCGGCCCGGGCAGGACTTCTTCGACAACCGCGTCTTCTACCTGCTGACGCAGAACACGTTCTCGATCATGAACAACGACACCCTGGTCGCGGTGCCGCTGT
>CAYLZU010000545.1:0-1940 GCA_964388005.1 uncultured Burkholderiaceae bacterium | reverse complement strand
CCGGCGCGCATCGCTTTCGGCGCCCACAGCGCCGCCGTCGTCGGGCTGGCCAGCACGTCGGCGATGCCGGCCGCGGCGGCGGTGCGCAGCAGCGTGCCGGCGTTGCCCGGGTCCTGCACGCCGTCGAGGAAGACCAGGTCGTGCCGGCCCCGCGCCGGAGCCGCGTACTGCGGCACCGCCAGCAGCAGCATCAGCCCGGCGCCGTGCTCGGCCGGCGAGATCCGGTCGTACAGTGCCGCGGCGAGCTCGAAGCCCGCCGCGCCGGCGGCGAGCGCCCGCTCGGCCAGATGCTCGACATCGGCGGCGCGCCGGCCGTGCCGCAGCAGCACGGCCTCGATCCGGGCGCCGGCGTCGAGCGCCGCCTGCGCCAGGTGCACGCCTTCGGCGAGCGTGCGCCGCTGCAGGCGGGTCTCGCGCGGATGGGTCGCCAGCCGCAGCCAGGCGCGGTAGGCCGGATTGGCCGCCGAGCCGATCGCCTTCATCGCCGCTCCGTCAGCAGCACGCGCACCGGCGCGAACGAGCGGCGGTGAACCGCGCTCGGACCGAGTTCGCGCAGCCGCTGCAGGTGGCGCGGGGTCGGATAGCCGGCGTGCTCGGCAAAGCCGTAGCCGGGATACGCGCGGTCGAGTTCGACCATCAGCGCGTCGCGGTGCTGCTTGGCGAGGATCGATGCGGCCGAGATCGAAGGCTCGCAGGCGTCGCCGCCGATCACCGCCCTCGCCTCGATCGCCAGCGGCGGCAGCCGGTCGCCGTCGACCAGCGCCGCCTCGGCCGCCGGCACCAGCGCCTCGACGGCGCGCTTCATCGCCAGCAGGCTCGCCTGCAGGATGTTGAGCCGGTCGATCTCCTCGACACTCGCCTGCGCCACCGCCCACGCCGACGCGCGGCTGCGGATCAGCTGCGCCAGCCGCAGCCGCTGCCGGGCCGTCAGCTGCTTCGAGTCGCGCAGGCCATCGATCGGCCATGCCGGATCGAGGATCACCGCCGCCGCCACTACCGGCCCGGCCAATGGCCCGCGACCGGCCTCGTCGACGCCGCAGACGCGGCGGCCCGGCCAGCCGCCGCCGAAGAGGTCCGGATGCGCCGGCGCACCGCGGCTGCCGCGCCTCATCGCCGCATCGTCGCCATGATCGCCTCCGCCGCCAGCCGCGGCGTGTCGCGCGCGAGTTCGGCGTGCATCTGCGCGAAACGGCTGCGCAGCCGCTCGCAGCGCCGCCCGTCGCCCAGCAGCGCCAGCAGCGCGCCGGCCAGCCGCTCGGCTGTGGCCTCGTGCTGGATCAGCTCCGGCACCAGCGATTCGCCGGCCAGGATGTTCGGCAGGCCGACGAAACGGACCGTCCCCATCTGCCGCATGATCCAGTAGGAGGCGGCCGGCATCCGGTAGGCGATCACCATCGGCCGGCCGAACAGCGCCGCCTCCAGCGTCGCCGTGCCGCTGGCCACCAGCGCCCCGTCGGCGGCCTCCAGGCACTCGTGCGAGCGGCCGTCGACGAGCGTGATCCGGCCGGCGGCATCGCCGGCCGCCGCCAGCGCCGGCGCCAGCAGGTCGCGCAGTCGCGGCTCCGCCACCGGCAGCACGAAGCGCAGCCCGGGTTCGGTTTCGAGCATCCGCCGGGCGGCGTCGATGAACGGCGCGCCGATGTGCTCGACCTCGGCGCGCCGGCTGCCGGGCAGCAGCGCCACCACCGGCCCGTCGACGGCGAGCCCCAGGCGGGCGCGCGCCGCCCGCGCGTCGGGCTGGCGCGGAATGATCGACGCCAGCGGATGGCCGACATAGCTGGCGGCGATGCCGGCGTCGTCGTAGATCTTCTGCTCGAACGGAAACACCAGCAGCACGCGATCGGCGGCGCGGCGGTACTTGTCGATACGCCCCGGCCGCCCCGGCCCGCTAGAAGGGCGGACGTAGTGGACGGTGGGCACGCCGGCGGCACGTAGGGCGG
>CAYLZU010000544.1:0-1965 GCA_964388005.1 uncultured Burkholderiaceae bacterium | reverse complement strand
GAAGGCGATCTGCGTCTGCAGCGGCAGTTCCTTCGGGCACACGTCGTGGCAGCCGAGCAGCGACATGCAGCCGAAGACGCCGTCGTCGTCGCCGATGACGTCGTAGTAATCGGCGTCGTCGCGGGCGTCGCGCGGGTCGAGGCGGAAGCGGGCGATCCGGTTGATGCCCACCGCGCCGACGAAGTCCTCGCGCATCCGCGCCGTGCCGCAGGCGGAGACACAACAGCCGCACTCGATGCAGCGGTCGAGCTCGTAGATTCTCTCCGCCAGCTCGGGGTCCATCTTCTCCTCGATCCGGGTCAGGTCGATCTCGGCCTGCTTCATGTGCACCCAGGTCTCCAGGCGTTCGCTCATCGCCCGCATCCACTTGCCGGTGTTCACCGACAGGTCGCCGATCAGCTCGAACGCCGGCAGCGGCGCCAGGATGATCTCGGGCCCGACGTCGCGCGTGAGCGTGCGGCAGGCGAGCGTCGGCCGGCCGTTGATCACCATCGCGCAGCTGCCGCAGATGCCGGCGCGGCAGACGAAATCGAACTGCAGCGACGGGTCGAGCTTGTCGCGGATCTCGTTCAGGGCGATGAACAGCGTCATGCCCGGGCCCTGCTCGAGCTCGTAGGTCTGCAGGTGCGGCACTGACTGCGGATCGGCGGGGTTGTAGCGCATGACCCGGATCGTCAGCTTCTCGCCGTCCCTGACCTGGCGTGCGCCGTGGCCCGGCCTGGCGCCGGGCGGGATGAATGTGATCGTCTGTTCGCTCATTCCGCGGCCCTCCGAAGCCCGGCGCCGGCAAAGGGTTCGTCGATGCGCTCGTTGCGTCCGCGCAGCCGCGCCGGTAGCAGATGCTCGAAGGGCATCAGCGCCTGCTGCAGCGCGAAGCGGTCGGCCGCCTTCTGCTTCGCGGCCTCGACCTCGGCCTGGCGCGCCGGCGTATCCGGGTGGTCGACGTAGTCCTTGGCGCCGTAACCGCGCCAGCCCGGCGGCAGCTCCATGCGCCTGACGTCGAGCGGCTCGTAGGTCAGCGTCGGCAGGGTGTCGGACTCGTTCTTCCAGGTGGCCAGCGTGCGCTTGAGCCACTCGGCGTCGTTGCGGCGCGGGTGGTCCTGGCGGAAGTGCGCGCCGCGGCTCTCGGTGCGCACCAGCGCGCCGTAGGCCACGGTGAGCGCCAGCTTCAGCATCATCTGCGTGCGGTAGGCGGTCACCAGTTCCGGATTGACGCCCGGCGAACGCGAGCGCAGTCCCATGTTGCGCGAGCGCACCAGCAGCTTCTGCAGTTCGTCGACGGCCTGCTGCAGGTCCTCGCCGCGGCGGAAGATGCCGACCTTGGCGGTCATGATCTCCTGCATCCGCGCCTTGATCGCGCTCGGATCCTCGGTGCCGTTGCCGAGCAGGATGCCGTTCAGCCGTGCCTGCGTCCGTGCCATGGCCTCGCGCACCACGGCGGCGGGGATGTCGACGTCGTTCTCCGGCTTGTCGCAGAAGTCGGCGATGAACTCGCCGACGATCATGCCGGCGACCACCGTCTCGGCGACCGAGTTGCCGCCGAGGCGGTTGAAGCCGTGCATGTCCCAGCAGGCGGCCTCGCCGGCGGCGAACAGACCTTTCAGCGTCGGGCTCTCGCCGGTGTGATTGGTGCGCACGCCGCCCATCGTGTAGTGCTGCGCCGGACGCACCGGGATCATTTCCCTGGTCGGGTCGACGCCGAGGAAGTAGTGGCAGATGTCGAACACCTCGCGCAGGTTGCGGTGGATGTGGGCTTCGCCGAGCAGGGTGATGTCGAGCCAGATGTGCTCGCCGAAGCGGCTCTTCGCGCCCTTGCCCTTGGCGATGTGCTCCTCCATGCGCCGGCTCACCACGTCGCGCGAGGCGAGTTCCTTCTTCTCCGGCTCGTAGTCGGGCATGAAGCGGTGGCCATCGACGTCCTTCAGCAGGCCGCCGTCGCCGCGGCAGCCCTCGGTGACGAGGATG
>CAYLZU010000543.1:0-1969 GCA_964388005.1 uncultured Burkholderiaceae bacterium | reverse complement strand
CGTTGTACAGCGGCTGCTGGCCGGTGGCCAGATCGATGATCGACAGCCGCTTGTGTCCCAGCCCGATGCCCGGGCCAAGATAGGTGCCGCTCTCGTCCGGGCCGCGGTGGTGCTGCGATTCGTTCATCCGCGCCAGCACGCGGCGGTCAATGGCGCGCTCGCCGCGCGTGTCGAGGATGCCGACGATGCCGCACATGATCGATGTCCCGCCGCTACCCGACGGCGCGCAAAAGACGCTGGATCCCCGCCTTCGCGGGGATGACACCAGATTGGTTTGTCGTTCCCGCGAAGGCGGGAACCCAGAGGTATTGCTCCGAAAGGCGCTGTATCCCCGCGTTCGCGGGCATGACGCGTGCGCAGCGCGATGCGTGGATCATCGTTCGAGCTGTCCTCAATTCGACTGCGCGATCGCAGCCGTCGCCGGCAGCGCGCCTCGCAGGACACCCGCATAGAGCTCGTCGTAGCGGCGCACCATCAGGTCGAGGCTGAAGCGCTTCTCGACCAGGCTGCGGCCGGCGCCACCATGGCGCCGGGCCAGCTGCGGATCGTCGAAGTACCGCAGGATCTCGGTGGCCAGCGCCTCGGGGTCGGCGCGCGGCACCAAGCGGCCGGTCAGGCCCTCCTCCATCAGCTCGCCGTTGCCGCCGACGCGGGTGGCGATCACGGGCAGGCCGGAGGCCATCGCCTCCAGCAGCGTGTTGGAGATGCCTTCGGCCAGCGACGGCAGCACGAACAGGTCGAGGCCGCGCATCGCGTCGGCGATGTCGTGCCGCTCTCCGGCCAGCCAGGCGAGCGGCAGCGCGTCGGCTTCGGCCAGCACACGGGCGACCTCGCCGCGCAGCGGGCCGTCGCCGACGATGACCAGCCGCAGCCTGTCGCGCGCGCCCGGATGGCGGCGCAGCGCGGCGACGAATGCGCGGGCGAGGTTGGTCTGGTCCTTGACGGCATCGAGTCGGCCGACGGTACCGACGAGGAACTGACGCGGCTCGGCGAACGGACAGCCGGCGATCGGAGGGCGGGTGCGCCCGCGCGGCGCGAACTGCACCGCGTCGACGCCGTTGATGATCCGTTCGATGCGCTTCGGCGCGATGCCGACCGGCCCGGCGAGGTAGCGCTCCAGTTCGGCCGACAGCGCCACGTAGCGGAAGACGAACGGGCTGTACAGCCGGCGCGTCCACAGGTTGCGGCGGTTGCGGCCGTCGATATCGTCGGCATCGCGGCCGTGCTCGCCATGGATCACCGCCGGCACACGCGCCAGCCGCGCCGGCACGACCGCCTCCAGCGCCGCCAGGTTGCGCGTGTGCACGATCGCGGGCCGCAGCTCGCGGAAGACCCGATACAGCCGAGGGTACAGCGGCAGCAGGTGGCCCGGGCCTTTGCCGAGCGCGTGATAGGTCACGTCGGGCCGCGCCACGCGCTTCCGCATCGCCGGCGCAACCTCGGTCAGGGCGATCACCGCATGGCGCCAGCGCGCCGCCGGCAGGCGGTTGATCAGGTTGACGACGCCGTTCTCCAGACCGCCGATGCCAAATTGATAGACGACATGGGCGATCAGTTCCGGAGCGGACGCGCTCGCCATCGCCGCCTCAGTGCCCGAGCGCCCCGGCGACGGCGGCATCGATCGAGCCGCGCATCGTGGCGACGAAGTCGCGCAGCGCCTGTTCGGCCGCGGCAGGCGTTTCCTCGTACGGCGCGGCGACGATGATCGCCACGCCGTCGTCGCCGCGGCCAAGGATCTGGTCGCGGGCCTGCAGCAGCTTGGCGGCGTACGGATTGACGACATCTTGCCCGGCGACCACGAACCAGTCCCAGATCAGAAGGCGTTGCCCGGGACTTCGCAGCAGCGTCCGCTTCAGGGGAACGCTCGCGCCGGCGATGGCTTCGGTGCGGTGGGACTCGCCGACATTGCTCCAGACCGGATGCTTCTGCTGAATCATGATGTTGGTCGACGTGATCAGCTCGGCACCGG
>CAYLZU010000542.1:0-1975 GCA_964388005.1 uncultured Burkholderiaceae bacterium | reverse complement strand
TGGCGCCCTTGACGGCGCTCGTCACGTCCATGGTCACCGTGCCGACGCGCGGGTTGGGCATCAGGCCGCGCGGACCCAGCACCTTGCCCAGCCGGCCGACCAGACCCATCATGTCGGGCGTGGCGATGCAGCGGTCGAAGTTGATCTGGCCCTTCGACACGGTCTCGACGAGATCCTCCGCCCCCACCACATCCGCGCCGGCCGCCTTCGCCTCCTCGGCCTTCGGCCCGCGCGCGAACACGGCAACGCGCGCCGTTCGGCCCGAGCCGTTCGGCAGATTGCAGACACCGCGCACCATCTGGTCGGCGTGCTTGGGGTCGACGCCGAGGTTCATCGAAACCTCGATCGTCTCGTCGAACTTGGCCTTGGCACGCGACTTCAGCAGCTTGACGGCCTCCTCGATGCCGTAGGCCTTCGCGCGGTCGATACCCTCGGACACTGCCAGCATGCGCTTGCCACCGGCGAGCCGCGTCGCCTTGATCCTCTCGGGTGAAATCTGGGTGTTCGCCATGGGCCCTACTCCTTCACCTTGAGGCCCATCGAGCGGGCGGAGCCGGCGATCGTGCGGGCTGCCGCCTCGAGGTTGTCCGTGTTGAGGTCCTTCATCTTCAGCTTGGCGATGTCGAGCACCTGCGCCATCGTCACCTCGCCGGCCATGTCGCGACCCGGTGTCTTGGAGCCTGACGCCAGCTTCGCTGCCTTCTTCAGGAAGTAGGAGGCGGGCGGCGTCTTCATCTCAAAGGTGAACGACCGGTCCGAGTAGACTGTGATTTTGACTGGAATCGGCGTTTCCGGCTCCATGTCCTTGGTCTTGGCGTTGAACGCCTTGCAGAATTCCATGATGTTGACGCCGCGCTGCCCGAGCGCGGGGCCGATCGGCGGCGACGGGTTGGCCTTGCCCGCCGGCACCTGGAGGTTGATGTAGCCGTCGATTTTCTTCACGTCTCAGTTCCCCTTCACGGACACGGGACTGGGCGCGATCGCACGGCGCGCCTTCCCAGGGTTAGCGGTCAAACGGGTTCCTCACCCTCCCGCGCAAGCAAGCCGACGTCATCGATGGGTTTTCCGAAGTCCGTCTGCTGCCTTCACTGCGGCGCCGCCGTTCGGCGCCGATCTCATCACGCACCGGCTCGTTCCCGATTGCCGAGCCCCGCCGGCCCTAGCTCGGCACCTTCTCCACCTGCCCGAACTCGAGCTCGACCGGGGTCGGCCGCCCGAAGATCGACACCGCCACCTTGAGCCGGGCCCGCTCCTCGTCCACCTCCTCGACGTGGCCGCTGAACGATGCGAACGGTCCGTCGGCGACCTTGACCTGCTCGCCGATCTCGAAGGTGATCGAAGGCTTCGGCCGCTCGACGCCCTCCTGGACTTGGTTCAAGATCCGCCGCGCCTCGTCGTCGGAGATCGGCGAGGGCTTGTTGTCCGCCCCCAAGAACCCGGTGACTTTCGGGGTGTTCTTGATCAGCACGAAGGCCGGATCGGTCATCTCCATCTTCACGAGCACGTACCCGGGCAGGAACTTTCGCTCGGTCTGCACCTTGCGGCCGCGCTTGACCTCGATGACCTCCTCCTTGGGCACCACGATCTCCTCGAACAGATGGTCGAGACCTGCGGTTTTCGCGCGCTCGCGAATGGCGTCCGCGACCTTCTGCTCGAAGTTCGTGTAGGCGTGCACGATGTACCAGCGCTTGGCCATTTCTCGTCTCTGAAGCCTCAGGTCATTCAAGCCGGGCCCGATGGTTGCGGCAGGCCTCAGCGGCCCAGCTGCAGCACCAGACTTACGAGCCAGCCAAGCAATTGATCCGCCAGCAGGAAAAACACAGAGGCCATTGCCACCATGATGACCACCATGACCGTGGTGATCCAGGTCTCCTTGCGGGTCGGCCAAGTAACCTTGGCGACCTCCTGGCGAACTTCCTGCGCGAACTGAAACGGATTGTACTTCGCCATCCAACTGTCGTCCCGGGGCGCATTA
>CAYLZU010000541.1:0-1980 GCA_964388005.1 uncultured Burkholderiaceae bacterium | reverse complement strand
GCTACCCCGCAAGCCTCCATCATGGTGCCAGCCGGTCGGCGGGGCCGGAAGCAACGAAGGGAGCGTTGACAGCGACCTGCGACCTCTGCTTGTGAAGCAACTCGGGCGGGGCCGGCCGGCTATCCGGGCGGACGAGGATCCAAAGGACCTGAGAGACAATGGTTCAGCTGACGCTGCCGACAAACTCGAAGATCGGCCGGGGCAAGACCTGGAACAAGCCTCAAGGCAAGGGCAGGTGGCAGGAGTTCCGCATCTATCGCTGGAACCCCGACGACGGGCAGAACCCGCGCGTCGACAGCTACTGGATCAACCGCGAGCAGTGCGGGCCGATGGTCCTGGATGCCCTGAACAAGATCAAGAACGAGATTGACTCGACCCTGACCTACCGCAGGTCGTGCCGTGAAGGCATCTGCGGCTCCTGCGCCATGAACATCGACGGCACCAACACGCTGGCCTGCCTCAAGGATCTCGACGAGATCAAAGGCGCTGTGAAGATCTACCCCCTGCCGCACATGAAGGTCGTCAAGGACCTCGTGCCGGACATGACCAACTTCTACGCCCAGCATCGCTCCATCGAGCCATGGCTCAAGACAACGACGCCGACGCCGCCCAAGGAGTGGAAGCAGGCGCGCGAGGATCGCGAGCGACTGGACGGGCTCTACGAGTGCATACTGTGCGCCTGCTGCTCGACATCCTGCCCAAGCTACTGGTGGAACTCGGACCGCTATCTCGGACCCGCGGCCCTGCTGCAAGCCTACCGCTGGGTGATCGACAGCCGCGACGAGGCGACAGGCGAGCGCCTCGACAACCTCGAGGATCCTTTCCGCCTCTACCGCTGTCACACGATCATGAACTGCGCCCGCGCCTGTCCCAAGGGCCTCAATCCTGCCAAGGCGATTGCCGAGTTGAAGAAGCTGATGGTCGAGCGGCGGGTCTGAGACCGCCGGGCCTTGCGCCTTCGGGTGGCCGCAATCGGCGGGCGCCAAATCATGTGACCCCGGCATGCTCGTGAAAGGGCGCCATGACTGCGATCCGCTACGACGTCGTCGGCATTGGCAACGCCATCGTCGACATCATCGGCCGCTGCGATGACGCCTTCCTCGCCAAGCACAACGCTCCGAGGGGGCACATGCGACTGGTCGACGCCGAGACCGTCGCGAAGCTCTACGAGGATATGGGACCGGCAATCGAGATCTCCGGCGGATCGGCAGCCAATACCTGCGTTGGCGTCGCCTCGCTTGGCGGCCGAGCCGGCTTCATCGGCAAGGTCGCCGACGACGAGTTCGGCCGCATCTTCCGCCACGACATCAAGGCCGCCGGCGTCGCGTTCGAGACCAGGCCGGCCAACGGCGGCGCGCCGACGTCGCGATCGCTGATCCTCGTCACGCCGGACGGCGAGCGCACGATGAGCACGTTCCTCGGCATCAGCCCCGAGCTCGACCATGGCGAGGTCGACCCCGAGATGATCCGCGCCGCCGGCATCATCTATCTGGAGGGCTATCTGTTCGACCGGCCGGAAGCCAAGGCTGCCTTCCGCCAAGCCGCGGAGATCGCCGCCAAGGCCGGCCGCAAGGTGGCGCTGACCCTTTCCGACGGCTTCTGCGTCGACCGGCACCGGCCCGAGTTCCTCGACCTCATCCGCACAAGCGTCGACATCCTGTTCGCGAACGAGAGCGAGATCACCGCGCTCTACCAGACGCGGTCGTTCGATGAGGCGGTCGGACGGGTCCGCGCCGACACCCGCCTTGCGGCCCTCACCCGCAGCGCGAAGGGCTCGCTGATTCTGACGGAGGGGAGGTCGATCGAGATAGCCGTCGAGCCGGTGAAGTCCGTCGTCGACACCACCGGCGCCGGCGATCTTTATGCTGCAGGCTTTCTCTACGGCCTGGCGGCCGGCAAGCCACTCGAGATCGCGGGACGCCTCGGCAGCCTCGCCGCCGCTGAGATCATTTCGCACATCGGCGCGCGGCCTCAGACGCC
>CAYLZU010000540.1:0-1985 GCA_964388005.1 uncultured Burkholderiaceae bacterium | reverse complement strand
CGGCGACATGCAGTCGCAGCAGGCGCGGCTGAAGACGGCCACGGCGACGCTGGCGCGGGTGAAGCCGCTGGCGGCGCAGAACGCGCTGTCGCAGGCCGATCTCGACAAGGCGCAGGGCGAGTTCGACGCCGCCACGGCGGCGGTGTTCTCGGCGCAGGCCAAGGTCAAGGAGGCGGAGCTGAACCTCGGCTACGTCACCATCCGCTCGCCGGTCACCGGGCTGGCCAGCCGCGCCGCGCAGCGCGAGGGCGCGTGTCTGAACGCGCAGTCGGCGGAGTCGAAGCTCACCTACGTGGCGGCGCTCGACCCGATCTGGGTCACCTTCAGCGTGTCGCAGAACCAGACCGCCAAGCTGCGCGAGATGGTCGCCAGCAACCAGCTCGTCGTGCCGAAGAACCAGCAGTACGAGGTGGAGCTGGTGCTGTCCGATGGCGCCCGGTACCCGTACACCGGCAGGATCAGCTTCGCCGATCCGTCGTTCTCCCAGGACACCGGCTCGTTCATGGTCCGCGCCGTGCTGCCGAACCCGAAGATGGAGCTGCGGCCGGGCATGTTCGTCACCGCGCTGGTGAAGGGCGCGTCGCGTCCCGATGCGATCGTGGTGCCGCAACTGGCCGTGCAGCAGGGGTCGAACGGGCATCTGGTCTACGTGGTCAACGATGCTGGCGTGGCGGAGGTGCGGCCGGTCGTCGTCGGCGACTACGTCGGCGAGAAGGACATCGTCGTCGCCGCCGGCCTGCATGCCGGTGACCGCGTCGTCGTCGACGGCGTCCTGAAGGTCGTGCCGGGCCGGCCGGTGAAGATCGTCGAGGCCGGCGCGGCGGCCGCGGGTGCGCCGGCAACGGCGGGTCAGCCGGCGGGGAAGGCGGCGGCAGAGTCGGCGGGCAAGGCGGAAGGCAGGACAGCGGGCCAGTCGGGCATGGCAGGCAAGGCGGACAGCGCCAAGCGATAGGCCGCCATGTTCACGCACTTCTTCATCGACCGGCCGGTCCTGTCGTCGGTCATCTCGATCCTGATTCTGCTCGGCGGGCTGGTCGCGATGTGGACCTCGCCGATCTCGCAGTATCCGGAGCTCGCCCCGCCGCAGATCCAGGTGACCGCGCGCTATCCCGGCGCCACCGCCGAGGTGATCGCCAACACGGTGGCGGCGCCGATCGAGACGCAGATCAACGGCGTCGACAACCTGCTGTACTTCAGTTCGGTCAGCTCGTCGTCCGGCAACGTCACCATCAACGTCGTGTTCAAGCCGGGCAGCGACCCGGACATCAACCAGGTGAACGTGCAGAACCGGGTCAGCCAGGCCACGCCGATGCTGCCGCAGGTGGTCACCCAGCAGGGCATCACGGTCGACAAGAAGTCATCGAGCCTGATGATGGTGCTGTCGATCTTCTCGCCCGACGACCGCTACAGCGCCGCCTACATCGACAACTACACCAACCTGTACGTGCTGGAGGAGCTGAAGCGGGTGCCGGGCGCCAACCGCGCTTCGGTGTTCGGCCTGCCCGACATCGCCATGCGCGTGTGGCTGCGGCCCGACCGCATGGCGCAGCTCGGCATCTCGGTGCAGGAGGTGACGGCCGCCATCCAGAGCCAGAACCAGACCTTCGGCATCGGCCAGATCGGCGGCGAACCGGCGCCGGAAGGCGTGCAGCAGACCTTCGTCGTCACCGCGCGCGGGCTGCTCAGCAAGCCGGAGGAGTTCGAGGACATCATCGTCCGCACCGCCAAGGAAGGCACGGCGATCGTCCGCATCCGCGACATCGGCCGGGTCGAGCTGGCCAAGCGCGACTATTCGATCGCCAGCCGCATGAACGGCAGGACGGCGACCACCATCGGCATCTATCAGCAGCCGGGCGCCAACGCCGTCGAAACCGCGCAGGCGGTGCGCCAGCGGCTGGACGAGCTCAAGAGCCAGTTCCCCACCGGGCTCGATTACCGGTTCGCGCTCGACACCAGCCTGTTCACGCTGAACTCGATCGACAAGG
>CAYLZU010000539.1:0-1986 GCA_964388005.1 uncultured Burkholderiaceae bacterium | reverse complement strand
GCTGCACGCGCTGTACAAGCCGGTGCCCGGCAAGTTCAAGGACTACATCGCCATTCCCAAGATGAACGGCTACCAGTCGCTGCACACGACGCTGCTGGGGCCGTACGGCACGCCGGTCGAATTCCAGATCCGCACGCGCGAGATGCACCGCGTCGCCGAGTCCGGCGTCGCCGCGCATTGGCTGTACAAGACCGACGACACCAGCCTGACCGAGCTGCAGTCGCGCACCCACCAGTGGCTGCAGTCGCTGCTGGAGATCCAGCAGCAGACGGGCGACTCGGTCGAGATGATGGAGAACATCAAGGTCGACCTGTTCCCGGACAAGGTCTACGTGTTCACGCCGAAGGGCAAGATCGTCTCGATGCCGCGCGGCGCCACCCCGGTCGACTTCGCCTACGGCATCCACACCGACGTCGGCAACCGCTGCGTCGCCGCGCGGATCAACGGCGAGATCCAGCCGCTGCGCAGCGAGCTGAAGAACGGCGACGTGATCGAGATCGTCACCGGTCCGGTGGCGCGGCCCAACCCGAACTGGCTCACCTTCGTGCGCACCGGCAAGGCGCGCGCCGAGATCCGTCACTTCCTGCGCACCATCAAGCGCGAGGAGTCGGTCGAACTCGGCGAGCGCCTGCTGGTGCAGTCGGCGCGGCAGCTCGGCGTCACGCTGGCGGAGGTGCCGGCCGAGCGCTGGGAGGCGATCGTCAGGGACGCGCAGGCCAGGGACCGCGACGAGATCCTCGCCGACATCGGGCTGGGCCGGCGGCTGGCGGCGGTGGTGGCGCGGCAGCTGATGCTCGGCAGTGCCTCGGCCGGTGCCGAAGCGGCTCCGGGCGAAGCGATCACCGAGACCAGTCGGGCCCTGTTCGCTGCCGCCGGCCCAGTCGTCATCCGCGGCACCGAAGGCATGGCGCTGCAGACCAGCAACTGCTGCAGCCCGATTCCCGGCGACACGATCGTCGGCCACATGCGCAAGGACCAGGGCCTGGCCGTCCATCAGGCCGAGTGCCCGACCGCGCGGCGGGGCCGGCGCGCCGATCCCGAGCGCTGGATCGACCTGATCTGGGCCGAGGATGCCAGCGGCAGCTTCGGCGCCAGGCTCACGGTCAGCGCCGCCAACGAACGCGGCACGCTGGCGCGGATCGCCGTGGCCATCGCCGAAGCGGACTCGAACATCCTGAACGTCAGCATGGAAGACGAGAACGCCGAGCAGGCACAGATCAACTTCAAGCTGCAGGTCCGCGACCGCCGCCACCTGGCGCGGGTGATGCGGATGCTGCGGCGGGTGCCCCAGGTCTCACGCGTGCTGCGCGTGAAGCCCGGCGACAGGAGCGGGGCCGAACGGCCGACCGAATAGCGGCGCGGTTCAGGTCGCCCGGTAGCTGACCTCGAGAACTTCCAGTGTTTCGGTGCCCGCCGGGGTGCGCAGCGACACGGTGTCGCCTTCGCGTGCCCTGGTGAGTGCACGGGCAATCGGCGAGATCCAGCTCACCCGGCCGCGCGCCGGATCCACCTCGTCGATGCCGACGATCGTGACCTCGTGTTCGCGGCCGGCGCCGTCGGCGTAACGCACCGTGGCGCCGAAGAAGATCTGGTCCGTCGGCGGCCGGCTGGCAGGATCGACGACCTCGGCGGCGTCGAGGCGCCTGGTCAGGAAGCGGATGCGGCGGTCGATCTCGCGCAGCCGCTTCTTGCCGTAGATGTAGTCGCCGTTTTCGGAGCGGTCGCCGTTGGACGCCGCCCAGGAGACCGTGCGCACGACTTCCGGCCGCTCCGCGTTGAGCAGATGAAGCAGTTCGTCCTTCAGCCGCTGGTGGCCGGCGGGAGTGATGTAGTTCCTGGTGCCCGCCGGAACTTCCGCCGCGGCGATCTCATCGTCATCGTCGGCGTCGGCTTCCCGCACGAAGGCCTTGCTCATGGATACGACGGTCAGCAGGCGGTGGGGTGGCCGATGGGATTCGAACCCACAACAACCGGAATCACAATCCG
>CAYLZU010000538.1:0-1986 GCA_964388005.1 uncultured Burkholderiaceae bacterium | reverse complement strand
CTGCGGGTTCAGCCTCTCGGTCGTCGTGTACAGCTTGTTCAGCGCGTTCAGGTAGGCCTTGGCCGACGCGGCGACGATGTCCGGGTCGGCGCCGACGCCGTTGACGATCCGCCCCGCACGCCCGAGCCGCACCGTCACCTCGCCCTGCGACTCGGTGCCGGTGGTGATGGCGTTGACCGAATACAGCAGCAGCTCGGACCCGCTCTTCACCTCGGCCTCGATCGCCTTCAGCGACGCATCGACCGGGCCGTTGCCGTCCGACTCGGCGGCGACCTCGTGGCTGCCGATCGAGAACACGATGCGAGCGTGCGGCCGCTCGCCGGTTTCCGAGCGCTGCGACATCGACACCAGCTTGAAGTACTCGTCGTGCGGCGTCACCGACTCATCGGAGAACAGCGACTGGATGTCCTCGTCGAAGATCTCCGCCTTGCGGTCGGCCAGTTCCTTGAACTTGGCGAAGGCGGCGTTCATCTCGCCCTCGCTCTCCACCGGGATGCCGAGCTCCTGCACCCGCTGCTTGAAGGCGTTGCGGCCGGAGAGCTTGCCGAGCACGATCTTGTTGGCGCCCCAGCCGACGTCCTCGGCGCGCATGATCTCGTAGGTGTCGCGCGCCTTGAGCACGCCGTCCTGGTGGATGCCCGAGGCGTGCGCGAAGGCGTTGGCCCCGACCACCGCCTTGTTCGGCTGCACCACGAAGCCGGTGATGCCGGAGACGAGCTTGGAGGCCGGAACCAGGTGGCCGGTGTCGACGCCGACCTCGAGGCCGAAGTAGTCGCGCCGGGTCTTCACCGCCATCACCACCTCCTCGAGCGAGCAGTTGCCGGCCCGCTCGCCCAGTCCGTTGATCGTGCACTCGACCTGGCGCGCGCCGCCGATCTTCACCCCGGCGAGCGAATTGGCGACGGCCATGCCGAGGTCGTTGTGGCAGTGCACCGACCAGACCGCCTTGTCGGAGTTGGGGATGCGCCGGCGCAGGTCGGCGATGAACTCGCCGTACAGCTCCGGCACCGCGTAGCCGACCGTATCGGGGATGTTGATCGTGGTCGCGCCCTCGTCGATCACCGTCTCCAGCACCCGGCACAGGAAGTCGGGTTCGGAGCGGTAGCCGTCCTCGGGCGAGAACTCGATGTTGTCGGTGAATTTCCGGGCGAAGCGCACGGCGAGCCGCGCCTGCTCGTGCACCTGCTCCGGGCTCATGCGCAGCTTCTTCTCCATGTGCAGCGGCGAGGTGGCGATGAAGGTGTGGATGCGCCGGTTCTGGCAGCCGGCGAGCGCCTCGGCCGCGCGGCCGATGTCCTTGTCGTTCGCCCGCGCCAGCGAACAGACCGTCGAGTCCTTCACCGATTGCGCGATGGCCCGCACCGCCTCGAAGTCGCCGTTGCTGGATGCCGCGAAGCCGGCCTCGATCACGTCGACCCGCAGCCGCTCGAGCTGCTTGGCGATGCGCAGCTTCTCCTCGCGCGTCATCGAGGCGCCGGGACTCTGTTCGCCGTCGCGCAGGGTGGTATCGAAGATGATCAGGCGGTCCATGGTCGTTCTCCAAACGGATTTCGCTCCGCCGGCGCTGCGCGGGCGGACGGACTTGCTCGGGTTGTGGGGGAGGAGTTATCTGCGCGCGGGGCGCAGCAGCAGGCACAGCAGGCCGAGGCCGGCTGCGGCAAGGCGGGGGGTGGAGCGATGCGAGCGCATGGGCGCGACTATAGGTGCAAACGCGCGAGGCGACAACCGGCCCTTCAGCGCGATCCCGGCTCCGGCGGGACCGGCCGCGCCGGATTGGCCTCGCCGCGAAACCAGCGCCAGGCCCAGTACACGTAGCCGGAGACGGCGTAGCAGCAGAACAGCGTGAACAGCGCGATCGGCGGGTTGGAGGAGACGACGAAGATCAGCACGATCACCACCACCATCGCCCAGAACGGCACGCTGCGGCCGACATGGAAGCTCTTGCCGCTGTAAAACGGCGCGCTGGAGACCATCGTCAGCCCGGCA
>CAYLZU010000537.1:0-1996 GCA_964388005.1 uncultured Burkholderiaceae bacterium | reverse complement strand
TACAACTACAAGGTGGTGCGCCAGTTCGCCGTGATGACGGTGATCTGGGGCATTGTCGGCATGCTGGTCGGCGTGGTCATTGCTGCCCAACTGGTCTGGCCGGAACTCAATCTGCACGAGTTTCTTGGCTACGGGCGATTGAGGCCGCTGCACACCAATGCCGTGATTTTTGCCTTTGGCGGGTCGGCGCTGTTTGCCACCAGCTACTACGTGGTGCAACGCACCTGCCACACGCGGCTGTTTGCCCCCGGGCTGGCCGCCTTCACCTTCTGGGGCTGGCAGCTGATCATCGTGCTGGCGGCGGTGAGCCTGCCGCTGGGGGTGACCAGCGGCAAGGAGTACGCCGAACTCGAGTGGCCGATCGACGTCCTCATTACCCTGGTCTGGGTGGCCTACGCGGTGGTGTTCTTCGGCACGATCATGCAGAGGAAGGTGCCGCACATCTACGTCGCCAACTGGTTCTACGGCGGCTTCATCCTGACGGTGGCGATCCTGCATCTGGTCAACAGCTGCGAGATTCCCGTGACGCTGACGAAGAGCTACTCCTGCTACGCCGGCGTGCAGGACGCCATGGTGCAGTGGTGGTACGGCCACAATGCGGTGGGCTTCTTCCTGACGGCGGGCTTTCTCGGCATGATGTACTACTTCGTGCCCAAGCAGGCCGGCCGCCCGGTGTATTCCTACCGCCTGTCGGTGGTGCACTTCTGGGCGCTCATCTTCACCTACATGTGGGCGGGCCCGCACCATCTGCACTACACCGCGCTGCCCGACTGGACGCAGTCGGTCGGCATGCTCTTCTCGCTGATCCTGCTGGCGCCGTCCTGGGGCGGCATGATCAACGGCATCATGACCCTGTCGGGCGCCTGGCACAAGCTGCGCGACGACCCGATCCTCAAGTTCCTCATCACCAGCCTGTCCTTCTACGGCATGAGCACCTTCGAGGGGCCGATGATGTCGATCAAGACGGTCAATGCCCTGTCGCACTACACCGACTGGACGGTCGGCCACGTGCACAGCGGTGCGCTGGGCTGGGTGGCCTTCATCTCCATCGGCTCGATCTACTACCTGATCCCGCGCCTGTTCGGCAAGGAGCAAATGCACAGCATCAAGCTGATGACCGCGCATTTCTGGATCGCCACCATCGGCGTCGTGCTCTACATTGCCGCCATGTGGATCGCCGGGGTGATGCAAGGGCTCATGTGGCGCGCCACCAATCCGGACGGCACGCTGACCTACGCCTTCGTCGAGAGCGTCAAATCGACCTATCCGTTCTGGACCATCCGCTTCGTCGGCGGCCTGATGTTCCTCGTCGGCATGCTGCTGATGGCCTGGAACGTCTTCAAGACCATCGCCGGGGCGAAGGCCTATGACGCGCCGGTGCTGGCCCCTGCCGGCCAGCATGCCTGAAGACTTGGGGAGATATCACAATGAAACTCACGCATGACTTCATCGAACGCAATATCGGCTGGATGATCGGCCTGATCATCCTGGTGGTCAGCGTCGGCGGCCTGGTCGAGATCGTGCCGCTCTTCTTCCAGAAGTCCACCACCCAGCCTGTGACGGGCCTCAAGCCCTACGATGCGGTGCAGCTTAGCGGGCGCGACATCTACATCCGCGAAGGCTGCTACAACTGCCATTCACAGATGATTCGTCCCTTCCGCGCCGAGACCGAGCGCTACGGCCATTACTCGGTGGCCGGCGAGTTCGTCTTTGACCATCCCTTCCAGTGGGGCTCGAAGCGCACCGGTCCGGACCTGCACCGCGTCGGCGGGCGCTACTCCGACGAGTGGCACCGCGTGCACCTCGTCAACCCGCGCGACGTGGTGCCCGAGTCGAACATGCCGGCCTACCCGTGGCTGGCCAGCGCGAACGTCGACCCGGCGAGCGTTGCGCCGCGCATGACGGCGCTGCGCCGGCTGGGCGTGCCGTACAGCGACGACGAGGTCGCCAAGGCGGCCGAGGAGGTGCGGGGCCGCACCGAGCTCGACGCGCTCGT